>JBQTKC010000355.1:0-6742 GCA_052386575.1 Beijerinckiaceae bacterium | reverse complement strand
GACAGATTATTTTGCGCCCTGACCGACAGATTGGAGCGCATTCACTCGTCAATCTCGATGCGCAAAGTCTCGTTTTCGACGATTCCACGTTGTTCGACTGGAGCAAATATTCAGGTTACGACCGGTTCGAGACCGGAACGAGGGCGAACTACGGTGCCCAATTCAACATGAATTTTAACAATGGCGGCTATGCCAAGCTCATTGGCGGACAGTCCTATCAGCTTGCCGGGACCAATTCCTACGCGACGCCGGATGCCGCTAATGTTGGATTAAGTTCGGGACTGGACACACGGCGCTCCGACTATGTCGGCGCATTTACAATCGCGCCCAATTCGATTTTTTCCTTTATCGCCAAGACCCGGTTCGATGTCGATTCGTTGGCGGCAAGGCGCGTCGATCTCATCACAAGCTATAATTTTGGGGCGCTGACCGGCGCCATTCAATTCGCCGACTATCAGGCGCAGCCGGTCATCGGCTACGACGTACGCCGCCAGGGTCTTTCGCTTTCCTCCCGCTATAAGATCAGCGACAATTATTACGCGCAAGGCAGAGTCACTTTCGACATGAGCCGCCAATTTTATCCCCCCAGCTTAATTGGCAACTCGAATCCTGGTCCCTTCGAGATCGCGGCGTTTGGGGCGAGCGCCGGCTATCAGGACGAGTGCACGGCCTTTTCGATCAATTACAGTTCGATATTTGGAGACTACGGGAGCACATCTCTGACCCGCAACCAAACCGTCCTGCTGCAACTGCAGTTGCGGACCCTGGGCGAGACCAAGGTGACCCAGACCTTTCTCAACACGACGGCACTTGACGGCGTGAAATATTGATTTTCATGTCATCCAAGGCCGCCGCCGGGCCTCGGGTCTGGCCGGAGAGGGCCTGCTTGAGCCCGAAAAAGGAGAGAACCGGATCATGGAGACAGCCAACGATGCGCGGCGGCCGCGCGGCATGTGCCCCGCCCGCGTCCGCTTGAGTGTTTGCGTGGCGGCGGCCGCGATTGCCGCGTGCATTCCGCTTCCCTGCGGCCGTACCTTCGCCCAGGAAATCGTTGCTAGCATCAACGGCGATCCGATCACGAACATAGATATCGACGAGCGGATGAAGATGCTTCGCGTCTTGCGCAAACCGGCGACGCGCGACGACGCGATCGAAAGCCTCTTTATGGATCGCCTTGAAATCGATGAGACTGGCAAATTTGGCGTCGCCCCGAAAGACAGTGACATTTCGCAGCAAATCGTCAAAGTCGCGCAGGACTTGAAGCTCTCCCCGGAGGCCTTGATCGAGGCATTTCAGCGCGCCGGGGTGACCCCAGATCACTTTAAAGCTCATTTCCAGGCCGGCCTTGCTTTTAACGCTTTGGTGCAAGCCTTTAACAAGGGCATTGAGGCGAGCGAGGAACAGGTTCGCGCCGAACTTGCCAAAGAGGGCGGCAAGGCAGCTTCCGGAGTGGAATATAAGGTGCGTCAGGTTATTTTCGCGATTCCCCACTCCACGACTGTAGCTGCCCTGGAGGAGCGCGTCCGCGAGGCCGAGCAATTGCGGGCGCGGTTTACCGACTGCGAGAGCGGCGTTCCCCTTGCCCGCGCCATGAACGACGTGACGGTGCGCGAGCCCCTGACCAAGACCGCGATCGAAATCGGCGAGAATCTGCGCCAATTGCTCGATAAGACGCCGGCCGGACATCTCACGGCGCCGCAACGCTCGAGCGAGGGAATCGAAATGATCGCGGTGTGCGCCAAAGGCACGGCCAAGGACGATAGCGCGGCGCGGGCCGCGATCTCGCAAAAGATTGTGGCGGCACATCTCGCGGCCGACAGCGAACGCCGTCTCAAGGAATTGCGGGCAAAAGCGGTGATCGTGCAACATTGACGGCGAGGTCCTGATGGCGCATCCGCCGGCCGCAAACATTCCTCCCCTGGCATTGACGCAGGGCGATCCTTCCGGCATCGGTCCCGAACTCACATTGAAGGCCTGGCTTAAGACGCATGATGAGCCAGACGCCCCGCCCTTCCTGGCGGTTGCCAACCCGGATCTTCTGGCGGCAACCGCGCGTGACTTGGACCTCAAGGTTCCGGTTAAGATCGCCGCCGGGGCCGAGGCAGCACTCGTGTTTCGCCACGCGCTGCCGGTGCACGCCCTAAAACATTCCGTTGCCGGAAAGCCGGGCGTGCCGGACGTGCGCGACGCCGCAGGAACCATAGAATCGATAGAAACCTGCGTGCGTCTCATCCGCGAAGGCGAAGCGTCCGCCATCGTCACCAATCCGATCGCCAAGGAGCTTTTTTATCGCGCAAGCTTTCGCTATCCGGGCCATACCGAGTTTCTGGCCGAATTGGCGGAGCGCTATTTAGGCGAACGCGCGCGCCCGGTCATGCTGATCTGGTCGGAGCAATTCGCCGTCATCCCGGCGACGATTCATGTGCCGCTCGCGCGCGTTCCCGCCGTATTGACGCGCGAGCTCCTCGTCGAAACAGGTCTCATTGCCGCGCGTGATCTCGGGTCGCGCTTTGGCATAAAAAAACCGCGGTTGGCGTTCGCCGGACTCAACCCTCATGCCGGCGAAGGCGGGACCATGGGACGCGAGGAGATCGAGGTCATCGCGCCCGCTCTAGCCGATCTCGCTTCTGCCGGCGTTGCGGTGAGCGGTCCCCATGCCGCCGACAGTCTGTTTCGTCCCGGTGCGCGCAAGAACTATGACGCCGTGGTCGCCATGTACCACGATCAGGCGTTGATTCCGGTCAAGACCGTTGCCTTCGACGACGCCGTCAACGTGACCCTGGGCCTGCCCTTGATCCGCACCTCGCCTGATCACGGCACGGCCTTTGAGATTGCAGGCAAAGGGATAGCCAATCCGGCGAGCCTCATCGCCGCCTTGCGTCTCGCGGGCAAGATCGCCCGCCGCGCCAGCCAAGCGCGCGGGAAGTGATCGTGAGGTCCATTCTCGCATATGCGCGATATGGTCGCGATCATGTCCATTTTCAGCACGCCGAATTCGTAAAATTCGCGGTCTGGACAGCTATAGCCAGTTTTTCTGTTTTGGCACAGCCGGCGCATCGACTGGGAGATCATCCGTTGCGCAGCTCCGCGAGTTTACCTTAAGCCTGCCGAAGGGCCGCAAACATGGCAGCGCGGCATGATGAAACGGACTATTATATCATGGGCAATTTGAGGGGATCGCAATCAAGATCGGATTGTCTATTGGATATATGATTGCATTCTTGGCGACTATGGGTTGGTTTGATAGCGTACCCGTCTCGATCTGGCCGTGTGTGCTCTCCCAGCTAACGGTCACGGGTTTGGTATTCCGCACATTGATGGGAGTACCCACTCGGCTTGTTAGCGTCTCGTCGCGCTCGCCGAGCGGCGGAGACGGGTGCAGTCCAAGCAGTACGTGGGACCTGACGAAAACGACCAGCGCTTGTGTATCGGGAAACGGATCCGAAGTCGGCCCCAACAGGCTTTCGCGAAGTTCTGGATAGCGATTAAACGCCTTCTCAGTAGGCGCGAAGACGGTAAAGGCTTGAGTGCCCCGCGCGGACGCCTCAAGACCGCTCCTTTTCACAATGGAGATGAAGGTAGTGAACCGAGGGTCAGACGAACCGGCGGTGAAGGCGTCCTTGTCGGACAGGTCCTGCGCGAGGCGTTGTGGGTGGATAGTCCCGATGCCACCGAGGCAAATGCCGCTCCCGCGGCCGAGATTAGAAGATCGCGTCGTTTCATTGGAGGCTCCTTGGATTAATAGCGAATGTTCCTCGTTTTTTGGTAGACAGAAACTTCTCCCGCTGCCTTACGATTGGCACGTCAAATAAGACGCGGCTCAGCATTCGTGATAGAAAGATTATCTCTTTGTCCTCTCTCTCTCAATCATTATCGTGCTGATCGACAGCTCATCGTCGATCGGGCCATACCTGACCCATCCGATTGCGCCGTGCTGAACGTGCCGGTGCGTCCCATCGACCTCGTCAAGCGGTTCTGGCACGAATTGAAAGGCTACGCTAGCCAAGCTTGAAAGGATTGAATCTTCTCATACTTTGGTTATCCTCGAAAGAATTTTCTATGATAATCAAAGCAGGAGAGCGGGCTAGGAGATAGCTGTCTCGCTGGCGCACATTCGCTCCACGAGCGGACCTTCGGTTCAGGCTATTCCCGGAGGGCGGTTGCCTCCACCCATACTTGCACCACAACTGGACATGCGAAAATCCGGGCGGCGATCGATCGCAGGCAACCAGAACGACGGCCTTCCGCCGCTGCGCGAAGTCGCCGCCTCGCATGGGCTTTTGGCAAAAAAATCGTTGAGCCAAAATTTTCTTTTCGATCTCAATCTCACCGGCCGCATCGCGCGCGCCGCTGGCCCGCTGACCATTGCGACCGTTGTCGAAATCGGCCCGGGCCCCGGCGGCCTCACGCGGGCGCTTTTAGCCGAAGGCGCACGCAAAGTCATCGCGGTCGAGCGCGACACGCGTTGCATTCCCGCGCTTAGCGAGATCGCCAATCATTATCCGGGAAGGCTTGAAATCATCGAAGGCGATGCGCTGAAAATTGATCTTGCCGGGCTCGCTTGTGGCGAGAGTCCCACGCGCATTTGCGCCAATCTGCCCTATCGCATCGCCACCGCGCTGCTTGTCCGCTGGCTCGAAACCGAGCCCTGGCCGCCCTGGTTCGACCGGCTCGTTTTGATGTTTCAACGCGAAGTCGCCCTGCGCATTGTCGCCGGCCCTATGGCGCGCGCCGCCTATGGGCGGCTCGCGGTCCTGCCCAACTGGCGCTGCGAGACCCGCATTCTTTTCGATAGACGGGCGGCGGCGTTTACGCCGCCGCCCAAGGTCAGATCGTCCCTGGTCGAGCTCTTGCCCCGCGCGGCACCGCTCGCCTGCGACGCAAAACAGTTGGCGAAGGTAACCCAAGCTGCCTTCGGACAAAGACGCAAAATGCTGCGGCAATCACTGAAATCGCTCGCGGGCGGGGATGCCGCCGGTTTACTTTTCCGCGCGGACATCGATCCCACCTTGCGGGCGCAAGAAATTGGGGTGGAAGGATTTGTTGCATTGGCGAGGGCGCTAGAATCGCCTTTTTGATTGAATGGCGCGCCAGCGAAACAACTTGGCCACCGGCGAATTTGCACAGCCGGCCCGTTGCGCGCGATTTTGCTTTCAAGCGTCGTAATGACAAGGAAGAACTACGACGCTTAAGTCCAGCAACGACAAATGCCGGACAGAAGAAAGCGCCCGCTGGGGAGGATCGGCGGGCGCTTCTGACGGGGAAGGGGCGCAAGCGCGGCCAGAGCCCCATCATTGAAAACGAACTTCGACCGTTGGCTCCTTTCCCTAACTGTTCCTTAACTGTGCGCTTTTAACTATGAGCTAACAACTGTGACTGAGCTCGTGACAGAGCTACGCCTGTTCCGCGGCGATTGCTGTGCAAAACTGCTCATATCAGGAGTTCCGTGCATCTTATCCACATGCCCGCGCCGGCGAAATGTCAAAATCAAGCGGTGATGTGCGGCTCGTCGTGCAGAACGACATTCAGCAAAGAGCTGTTGACTTCAATTTGGCCGTTGTAGCGAATGTAGCCCAGTTTTCGAAATTTGTTCATGAAAAAACTCACCCGGGATCGCGTCGTTCCGATCATATCGGCAAGCGTTTCCTGGCTGATTTTCGCGATGACCCGCCCTGGTTTCGCGTCATTGCCAAAGTTCGCCAACAATAGGAGCAACCGCGCAAGCCGTTTCTCGCTTGAATTGCACATTTGATCGACAAGGTCTGCCTCGACACGGGCGGCCCGAGCCAGAAGATGGGCAATGAACATCTCAGCGAATTCTGGTTCGCCATGGATCACGCGGACAATTGCGGCTTTTTCCAGTCGCACGATGATGGAGTCCGCCATCGCCTTCACTGTCGCTATGCGTTGCGACTGCCCAGCCAGACATCCTTCCCCGAAGAAATCGTTTGTTCCAAGTATTGCGATGACGGCTTCCTTGCCTTGCTTCGAAACGACGGAGACCTTTACCTCGCCTCTCTTGATGTAGAAGACCGCATCCGCTGGATCTCCCTGTGCGTAGACGCTTTGGCCCTTATGGTACTCCCAGATACCGCGGCCCTCGCCAACCTTGGAAAGAAAAGATTTCGGATTAAAAGACGGCCGGAATTTGGACGCCATTGGCAGTACCCCGTGCCGCGCGCCATTGACGAGCGAACGCTTTTTTTGTGTAACATTCAACACATTTTTCGCAACGAGTGAGCAATTTTGACCGGAGCACCGCACGGCAATCTGCTGATTTAGGTCAGACAACCGACAAAGAACGGTTGATATCAGACGATATTATCAATGGCGGCGGCATAGTCAATAACCGCATCGAGGCGACGTCGGATGACAAGCCTAATTATCGCGAGCGCGCTACTTGGAGCGGCCTTTGGACGGTTTTTCAAGGTTTGGATTCTTATTCCGGCCTGCGCGGCGGCCTTCGCGATCGCCGCTGTCCGTTCGGCCTATTACCAACTTGGTTTTCTGAACATACTTTTCGAATTCGCCGGGCTCGCGGCGTGCCTGCAATTCGGCTACGCGTGCCGCTGCCTGTCAGGCGTCATTTCCAGCCGGCCGCGACGTCTCGAGATAGCCCGCAATTTGCCGGATCCGGCGGCGCCACGGCGCCGGCAGCTCTTTTAGGCGCGCTGCCCCAGCGACAGGATGGGGCGGCGCCGCGGCTTCTTTCGGGCTTTCTTCGCTTGCGGGGACGAACCGC
>JBQTKC010000354.1:0-1964 GCA_052386575.1 Beijerinckiaceae bacterium | reverse complement strand
ACGAGGCAAAATGAGCGGCTGACGGCAACGAAATCTTGTTCGCGATCAGTGCCATAGCCGTCGCGAGCCCCCGCGCGCGGCAACCAAACGCCGATCATGCAAAGCCCGGAAATTATGCAAAGCTCTCGTCAAGGTCTTTGGTCGCCTGCGGTTGTGCGTGAATGGAAACAGCGTAGGCCCCGACGACAAGATACTTAACGCGGCGCTCGTTCAAAACGGACAAGAGTTGTTTGAAGTCTGGGTTCATCCGGTGCCGCACCTTTCGGCGCATATTGTTCGTGGGTGAGTTGGGACACCGCCGCTACACGCTCATGGACGGGACGGCTTTGCCAATAGCGGTATTCGTCCGCCTTCATTTCCTCAAAATTGGTGTAACGGCGAATGGTCTTGTCCATGGGTCTATTTTAGCACGGTTCGGCTGCTTTTGGGAACTGGAATGCTGCCGGATGTTGGTAGTAGCAAATGTGTGATTTCTTGTTCTGCATTTGCATTAGTCTTGACTTTCGCCGGCAAGGCTGGGGAGCGAGATTGATCCATGCGGCAAATTTCCATCCTCCGTCCCGGAGGTTTTGGGGTTTTGAAGATGGTGGAGGCGCCGCCGCCCGCGCCAAAACCCGGCATGGTAGTGGTTGACGTGGACGCGGCTGGCGTCAACTTCGCCGATTGCGTCGCGCGGCTTGGCCTTTATGCCTCCTCCTGGCGCTACGTTGGCTGGCCACTTACGCCGGGTTTCGAGGTCGCCGGGCGGGTGTCGGCACTCGGCGAGGGAGTAGGCGGCCTCGAGATCGGAAACCGGGTGATCGCGCTCACCCGTTTCGGCGGCTATGCGGAGCAACTCTCTGTTCCCCGGAGCCAAGTCTTCATCTGTCCGAGCCGGTTGACCACTCCGCAAGCAGCCGGCATATCCGTCGTGTTCCTTACGGCGGCCTATGCGTTGGACGAGCTTGCGGCGCCCCGGCCGGGAAGTACCGTGCTCGTCCACTCCGCCGCGGGCGGCGTCGGCGGGGCGTTGCTGCAGCTCGCTCGTCTACGAGGCATAAACGCGGTGGGCGTCGTCGGGTCGCACCATAAGCTGCAAGCGGCAAAAGATGCCGGCGCCCAAGCGGTCATCGATGCATCGCGCGAGAATTGGTTCGCGCTCGCCCGCCATCACGCACCGGGCGGGTATCAAGCCGTCTTCGATGCCAATGGGCTAACCCTGCGCCGGAGTTTGCGATTGTTGGCGCCAATGGGGCGGCTAGTCGTGTACGGGGCACATGGAATTATGCCGCGCAGCGGAAAGCTGACCGGCACATTGGCGACGATGATACGCTATGCGCTCCTGCCTCGTTTTAGTGCTCTCCGGCTCGCCAACGATAACAAGAGCGTCATGGCCTTTAATTTAAGCTACTTATTTGACGAGGCCGCCCTCCTCGATCGGGTCATGTGCAATTTGTTGACGGAGTTTGAGCAAGGGAGGCTCGTCCCGCCGCCCACGCGCTGCTACCCTTTCGAGCAAGCCGGTCTCGCCCACCGCGATCTACAATCCGGGCTGACGATCGGAAAATGCGTGCTGACCACGGGGTCTCTCCCTGCCGCGTCGGCAATGCTTCCCGCACAACCCCTTCAATAATCCGCCAGACACACGAGCTTGATCCAACTGCCAAGACTTCCGTGCCTTGGCCGGTTCTACTTCTTTCAGGCACGCTAAGCTTGGGAAACATTCTTCTCTCTCTGCGAGCGTATTAAAAACTCGTCGATGGCGAACCACAGTGACGATTTTGCTAATATCCCCGAGGTTGTCACGCGCACCGTTACGGGTTTAGCGACGCCAAACACGAACTTGCATCGCAAGGTGTAGCTCTCAGGCCGATAGCAGTCACTTACGGAGACCATATCTCCATCCCCTTCCACCTTATAGGTGATGCGTGGGCAACACTCCATCGGCAGAATGTGACCAGACTCGGCACTAATGGCTTTCCCAC
>JBQTKC010000353.1:0-14716 GCA_052386575.1 Beijerinckiaceae bacterium | reverse complement strand
GACGGCGGGGCCGCCCTCGCCAGTCAGCCCATGCAGCTGAAAATACCGCTTGCCCAAATCGATGCCGATTCTGATAAACTGTTCCATGGACGGTCTCCCTTCTTGGGGCGCTCGCTCGACCCCGCTTTAGCACTATGATGCCGCCGAGAGAGGCCGTCCACATCAGCAAACCAGGAAGGTTCGACTTAAGGCGGAGCGCTTTTCTGAATGACGGAGGGTCCGATACAGACCGTCGAGCTTGGTGGCTCGACGTCTGAGTTGGGTCATAAGCAGAATTTTTGTACGCCATCGCATAATTTCTGGCGTCGACGATTGCCTCCGTCTCCTTACGCGAAGGAGGATTTCCTCACGAAAGCTCTTGATCACGAGCAAGCTTACTTCCAAGGCGCAGACAACGATCCCTCAGCCTGTTCGCGCTGTTCTTCATCTGAAGGGAGGCGACGAGATCGCTTATGAGATCAAGGAGAACAGCGTCATTCTCAGCAAAGCGAGCCCGAAACCGTCCGGTAATCCATTCGTGACCTTCGATGAATGGGACAGCGAAGCCGACCAGAAAGCTTATGCCAAGCTTTAGTCATGTACCCTTCTCATCCCACGGTAGGGCGGGACCTTTTGATCGGGAACCCATACGCGCGCCGACAGCTCGCCGGCCGACCAGAGCAGATCGACCGGACTGCCGCCGCGCGGAAAAAATAGCCGGCGAACGAAGCGGCCTTACGGCTGCTTAGTTTGGCGCGAAGGGGTGTTTTGCGACATTGCTTTGCGCAATGACATGTTCGGCCGCCGGCTCGCCGTTCACGGCGCGCGCGATCGCCTCTTTCGTCGCCCGATAGTTAAAATCCTGAATCTTTTTGTCGTCTTCGGCGTCCCAATGGATGAAAACGCCGACGCAGGCATAAAGATTATCGGCTTCCTCGATCGGAATGACCCCCTCCGCGACGCTGTCGGCGACAGCCTTGGCGACGGCATGTTGAGCGGGACCGAACATCTGAACCGCTTGCTTCGCGTTCTTGATCGTCACTTTGTTGAAAAGGACGGTCGCGGGCTTGGCGAGCAAATTTGGCGCAACCACCGCAAGGAGCGTGGTGAAGCCATTCTTGTTATTGGTCAGGGAATTCGCGAACGCGGTTTCCGCCGGGCTTCCAGCTGGCCCGATGATGAAGTCGATGTGCGCGACTTCGTTGCCGTCGCCGACGAGCGATTCGCCGACCAGCATCCTATTGATTTTGTAGTGAGCGGTTTCGCTAATAACTTCAGCAGGCTCACTTGGTTCGGCGGGTTTGCTGTCCTTGACGGGCGGAGGTTCTGGGCCGGCCGCCGATTCGCCAGAGAGGAGCTTGTTAATTATGGTTTTGATCTTGTCGAGAAACTCCATGGTCAATTCCTCCCCCCAGCTCGGAATTCAACGTTCTGTTTTTGGACCGGCTGGTTGACGCCGGATATCAGCAGCCCCGTGAAGATGTCAAATCGCCGCAGCTAGAATTGTGTGCGGAAGCGCCCTATGTAAAGCTTTAGCTACCGCTTTTACCGCCTCCCGAGATAAGGCGGCAGCCCTTGATCCGGCACCCAAATTTCGGCGGGCAGCTCTCTTATGGCCCAATTAACGTTGATCTGGATGCCACCGCGCGGTCCTCGACGCGAAGCAGACGGGCGATTTTGGCCGCGTGGCATGGATGGACTTGCAACAGTTGGCGGTAGCAATGCGCGACGACGCCTGGATCATCCCAGGGGACATCATGCAATACCCCGGATGCGGAAAGCAGCCAGGGGCTTTCTGGGTCCCGTTCAATCTCGTTCGGGAAAAGCGCAACGGCAGTTTCCCTTGGTAACTCTGCCGTCGCAGGCATTTCCGCCGGCGAGCCCAATTGCCGCGCGAGCGCGCCGCACAAGTCGTGTCCAAACAGCCGCCCGAGATGCATGCTGGTGGTCGTGCGAGGATTCAACTCGATGACGACCGCGTTGCCGCCATTCTCCGAGATTACGAAATCGAAATGTACGAACCCCGATAAGCCGAGCGCCGCGACAAGCAGCGTTGCCGTTGCCTCCATCTCTGGATGATCGAAGAATCGGACAACACTGCCCGGTCCGAACGGTTGCGGATTGACACACGGCTTGAGAAAGCTCACCCCGGCCAGGACGCGGCCTTGCCACGCCGTTACAATGCGCATTGCCGGAACGCCGGGGATGAATTGCTGCAACTCAAATATTCCGTCGGGCGTCATCCACGTGCCGGCAATCCGCCATGCGAATCGCCGCGCGGCATCTCCGCCTCGCCGCAACAATCCGCCGCGTCCGAGGCCCGAAGCCTCGATGCTCGCCGCGAGTTCAGCAGGGTCGCGGGCAATCGTGACACCTTGACCCCCGGTGGTTTGATTACTCTTGACCATAACAGGAAAACCCATGGCTGCGGCCGCCTTGAGCGCCCCGGCTCTGTCAACCGCGCAGCTCATAGGTGCGCGAACGCCAAGCGTCGTTGCGAGTTCGAGGAAATGCGTGCGGCTGCAGGCTGCATCATAGCCCGAAGGCGAGCCGAGCGAGACCTCGAGCAGGTGGCGCAGTGCAGCGCTCGCCCATCGACCGGCGGCAAGCCCCCGCAACAGCCACGCCGAAGCATCGTCGAGCGGCACGATCAGATCGGGGCGCCAAGCGCGGTTGGCATGTTCCAAGCGAAAGCGGGCAGCCAAAAGCCCCAACCCAAGACCGCGATGGCGCGGCAGACCGAAGCGCACGGCGGCGAAACGAGTGGAGGCGATGGCAAAGCCCGGCGGGCTCATCACAGCGCATTCACAGCCGAGCCTTGCGAACTCCGCCAGCATCCGAGTGGGACCAGGCCAGCCGCCCAGGGTCAGAAACAATACTTTCCGGCCCGCTGCCGCTTTCGTCTTCAAGGGAAGTCTTTCCCCAGGCTCGGAATTGTTGTGGGCCTCGTCCGGCATTTAACCGCAACTCGAAGCCACTGACTGGAGGCGGCGGAGTGGTCACGTATCCATAAGAATACGCAACCGAAATGTCCCCATTTCATTCCTCACGTCCGCTGGCCTTCGACCCTTCGAGGAGCAGCGTTTTGATGTCGCCAAGGATCATGGCTGGATCGAGGGACTGGTTCGAATAGATCTCGCGGACAAAGCCCAGCTTGTCGATCAAAAACACTTTTGGGAGATGATTGATGACCAGGCCGCCGGCGCCCGACGCCGCGCGATCGACAAAAATCTCCTCGCCCATGTCGCGCAGCACGGGTTTGAGAAACAAATTGGAATAGGTGGTGAGGAAATGCCAGGGCACGATCGCAGCGCTCGCCTCGAAGCGGCGCGCAAAACCACTGAGCATCCCCGGCGTATCATGCGCTGGGTCGAGACTCATGAAAACGAGCCGGACCCTGCCGTGCAGCTCGGAGCGCGCGATAATCTCCTCGCGCATTTTCTCGAACGCGGCCCAGGCCAGCGGACAGCCGTTTGGGTCGGCGCAATAGGAATAGAAAAACGCGAAGAGCGTGATCGCTCCCGTCGTGTAGCGGGAAAGCGCGCGCGGAAACTTTGTACCTTCAAGCACGATTCCCGCGGGCACGCGCTGAATATGGTCGAGCGTGTAGCTTCCCGGCGGCGGCGGCAGGCCCGCGGACTCTTTCGCATCGAGCGGCAGGGCCGCAACGATTATCCCCGCCACGGCGATCAAACTCGTCCGGCGCGGCCTGAAAAGACGCGCTCTTGCCGCGCACATCTTACTGCGGTGCCATACGGTCCGGCGTGTCGAGCGAGGCTTTCCCGGCGGGGCCTGAAAATTTCATGTGATGCGGGCGGCCGAGTTTTTCGGCGAAAAAATCGACTTCGAATTTGAGTTTGAGATCCTTGCCGTCCCAATCATAGGCGCGCAGGACCTGCTCGTTGTCGGCGCCCTTCTTGTCCCATCTCGAAAGCAGCGACGATGTGACATAAACCCGCTTTCCATCATAACTTTGGGAAATCATGTTGACTTGTTTGCCGGTGACTTTCTCATAGATCTGCACTGGCTTTGCTGGATCGGAAATGTCGAACAAATGGGTCGTGCCATCCATGAACGTGTTGACCCAAAGAGTCTTGGCGTCGGCCGAAATCGAGGCGTCCACAGGCATCGGAATTTTGGCCGGATCGCCGATCGTCGCGACTTCCTTTGCCTGCCATTCGTTGTTGGCGTCGTGATTAATAAGCCAGAGTTTCGAGGTCAGCGCCGAGAAGGTGATCGCCCAATCGTCGTCCTCGTTCAGCGACCAGCGGATTTCGAGCGGCGCGCCGGGAACGCTAAAGATTTTTTCCGGCTTCATGGACTTCAAATTCCACAGCACCATCGTGTTGCCGAAATGCTTCATCGCCTCGGCGTCCTTGATGAGCTTGCCGATATCCGTCATGTAATTGTTCCAGCCGGTGAAGCTCGATGTCAAAAACATGTTTTTCTTTGGGTTGATGGCGAGGTCGTAGCCATAGCCGTCGCCGCCGTCGCCGGCCGGGATCGGATGAGTGGAGAGAAACTCACCCTTGTTGCTATAGACGGCCAGCCCGGTGACGCCGTCGCGGGTCCTGTCGTTCGACAAACTACCGATCACCATGCGGCCGGGAATGGCATAAAACGTATGGGGGCCGACGAATTTGGTCTTTTCGGCAAAATCGGTAATCGTGCTGACGAGCTTTGGCTGCGAGGGATCGGTGCCGACGTCGAAAATGAAAATCTTGCTGTCGTCGAGGCGCCCGGCCCAGAGAAATTTGCGGTCGTCGGTGAAGCCCATGTGATGTGCCTCGCCGCGGCCGCCGGCGGACACGCTGCTTACAATCTTGCCATAGGTTTCCGATTTGGGATCGGCGTCGATCGTGACAAGCTTGTCGGAGGCGTCGCCGAGACCTTTTTCGCCGAGTGTCCAGACGTGGAGAAAAGCCTCCTGGCCCTTGATGAGCGCGGCCGTATAGGGCGATAGGCACGTCTCGTCCGCTCGCGAGGGCACCGCGATTCCACAAGCGGCGGCGATGAGTCCCGCCAAGAGTGCGTATCGCGCGCATCCCATTATCGTTTGCTCCCCAAAATTTCCTCGCTGCTGCCGAGGATATATTTCCATTGACGCCATGGCAATGGCTTCTTGGTAAACGGCCCAATACGCCCCTTGCTCGCATGATTGGCGTGGCCGAGCCGGAGAAACGTCCGGCGGGGGGCCATGCCTTTCGGGGAGGCCGCGTCAATCTTGCTTCCGCATTCCGGCGGGCTCTTGCCCGGCGCAGGGAATGATTCCAAAGGCGTCGATTCTCCGCCAAATGTAATTACCGTCGCCCTTGGTCAATTGGAATTGCGGCTCCGGCAAACGCCATGGTTTCATTTCAACTCCGGCTGGAGGCTCCTTGCCATGTTCGAGCGGCGCGATGATCCAAGCCGGTGCATCCTCTCGCGCGCAGAGCCGCCGCACGCCTTCCTGTGACACGAGCGCCTTGTCCGCGCTAAGAGGTGCGCTCAAGGCCGCGAAGCTCGTTTGGTCCGCAAGCCGCAAATCCATCAGAACTTGCGTCCTGGCGCGCCATTCGGCGGCAAGAGTCGATGAAAAGATTATCGGATTGCCCTGCAGGGGCGAGGCCCATTGCGGCCGTCCAAGGGTATACCAAGCCTCGGCCGGCCCGTCGATCCAGAGCACTTCACCCTGGCGTTGATCGATCAGCTGCATGACGTCCGGCGGCGCGCCGCGCTCCATCAACATGTGCTGAGCTGGCGGCCGGCGATCCCAAAAGAAAAAAAGCGCCGCAAGCAAAACAATCGCGCAACTGCTTTGCAGAAGTGGACCGATGTGCGGCTTGGCGATGACAAAATAGACGGCAAGGGCGCAAAGCGGAAAAGCGAGGAGCTGCCGGACGAAAGCAAAATTAATATTGTCATAGCCCGCGGGCGCGGCGGCGGCAAATTCCCATAGATAAGCAAAATGGCGGATGTTCCAAATCGTGGTGGAAACAATAATCAATATCCATGTGGCGAGGATGTATTGGGGCTTGAGCGAAGGCGCGAACCATCTTTTCCCGAAATGGAGGGAAAGGGCCAGGAGCGCGGCGGGGCCAGCGATCTCCAGCGCCGTGTTGAACGACCAGCACAGCACCAAGAGAGCCAAGACCATGCGTCCAAGGGGGCCGCGCCGCCACAGTTCAACGGCGCAGATGCCCAAGGCCATTGCTCCGGCCACAGCCATCAGCCAAGCCGCGCGCCAGGGCTGAACTTGAACGGCGAGCAGGGACCAAAGCCAATCGCCAAAAACCGCGGCGATCGCTATGCCGCAAAGACCAACCGCAATCGTTGCCGCAAGGACCCGCCGGGCGCGGCCCTGCTGGAGGTGAGCGGCAATCGCAATTGTCACCGTCTGGACGATGAGCGGCGGGAACGATTCGATTGGCCAACCGCTTACAAACAAATAAGCGTTGCGCGACTCGTACAGGCTCCGCAAGGATGGATCGACGGCCACGAAAAGCCGATCCATCAAAGGCAGCCCAAGGGCGCCACCTAAAATCGCAAGCGCTCCGGCGCAAGCGCAAATCCAAAACCAGCGCTTATCTTCCAAGCCGAGAACGGCAAAAAAAGCGCCAAACCCGGCGAGCGCCATGATCGGATGCAAAAGCCCCGCCGCGGCGAGCCAGCAAAGGCAGACAACGTCGCGTCTTGCCACGAGCGCGGCGAGCCCGGCCAGCACGCATGCCTCGGCGAAAGGGCGCGGAATGGCTTTGAGCTCGGCAAATCCGAACGGATAGGGCGCGCCGTAAGCATTGGGCAGCAAAACGGCAAAGATCACGACCACCCATGCCGCGCCGCCGCCTGCGAATTGCCGGGCAAGGGCACGCGCTGCGAAAAACCAGGCGAGCGCGGCGGCAACCGCCAGCACTTCCCCGGTCATCGACGGTCCCCACAGCGCGACCATCGCCCGCGCCCCGACGCGGAACAGGCTAAAACCGAATTGGCCATCATGGACGAAAATCAGATCGCGGCCGACACCGGATGGATCGAGATCGGCGACCGCGCGAGCCAAATAGATCTGGGGGTCTTGGATAATGCCGCGATAGGGCCGGCCCAGGACGAAGACGAGAAATGCGATCAAGGGAATTGGCGAGAAGTCTTTCGCCCTCGAGCCGACCGTTAGGGAAATCGCCGCCTCAAATTTTTCTGTCGCGCCCAGAAATGCCCTTTGTAGCCGGGAGAGCTTAGCGGGCAAGCCGCCCTCGCGCGCCCTCCTCCACGCCGGCCGCGGGCGCACGCTTATCGCCATGGCCGCCTCACGCCACTCTTCGCGGCACGAGGCGCATGCTAGCAAGGGCCTCCCGCGCGCCGGAAACGCCGGCTTCGCCATATTCGGCATCCTCGTTGACTTGCCATACGTCGTAGAGAGTTTCGCCCGCCAAAATATTCTCTGCGGTCAGCATGCCGGTCATCATCGCATGATCCTGGTTGTTGTATTTGTGCATGCCGTTGCGGCCGGCGAGGTGAAGGGCCGGAAACCGGCTCGCAAGCTCGAGGCGGATCATCCGCAGATTTTCGAGATAGGTGTCGTCGTAAACCGGATAGGCTTTTTTTTGCCGGACGACGCAGGCGTCGGCAACTTCCTCGCCGCGCAGCAAGCCGATGGCGGCAATCTCTTGCTTGGCGAGCGCGATCAGATCGCCATCCGCCATGTCCCATAATTCGTCGCCCTCCGAGCAAAAATATTCAAGCCCAAGGCATGTCGAGGCCGCGTCCGGGACCATCTCCGGCGACCAAGACCGGAAGTTTTGCACCCGGCCGACTTTGACTCTCGGGTCATGGATATAGATCCAATTGTCAGGCCATTGGCGGTTTGTCCGGCCGATCAGGACGACGGTGAGAAAATCGCGGTATTTGAGCGCCCGCGCATGGAACAGAGAAAGCGGCGTCGGACTGAGCACGGCAAAGAGTTCCGGGATCGGCGCCGAGGAGACGACATGGCGTGCTTGAAAGGTTTCAATTGTTCCGTCGCCGCCGATGGTCTCCACGGTCCAAGTTCTTCGCTCTGGATCGAGGACGAGCTTCGCCAACCTGCGATCCATGGCGATGCGGCCGCCGGACGCCTTGATTTTACTGGCGGCCGCTTCCCACATCATGCCGGGGCCCCGGCGCGGATAACGAAACGATTCAATCAGGGTCTTCGCGCCAGTGCCGCCGCGCGGCCTAAATCCCAAGGAGCGCTGCAAGCCATCGATGACGGCCTTCGAAAGATTGAGCCCCTTGATTCGCTGGGCCGCCCAATCGGCCGAAATCGCATCGCACTCCATGCCCCAGACCTTTTCGGTATAGGTCTTGAAGAAGATCGAAAAAAGCCGTTCGCCGAATTCATTGCGTACCCATTGATGGAAGGTCTTGGGATCGCGGATCGGAAACGCACGGGCATGGGCGTAGGAGGCAAGGCAGGCGAGGCTTTGCTTGAGCCCGAGATTGCGCAGCGCCTCGAAAGCCTTCAGCGGATAGGCATAGAACTTGCCCGCGTAATAAATGCGCGACAGCCGGGGGCGAACGAGAAAATCGTCGGGGAGGATCTCGTTCCAGAGCGCGACCACCTCGCGTGACTTGGAAAAGAACCGATGCCCCCCGATATCGAACAAAAAGCCCTTGTAGGAGACTGTCCGGCTGATTCCGCCAACATAGTGCTTGTCTTGTTCGATCACGATCACGCCATGCCCGGCCTTGGCGAGGCGGTAGGCGGTGGTCAGCCCGGCGGGACCAGCTCCGATAATTAAGGTTTCGATCGTCTCCACTGTGCGCTCCACGCTGGTTTTGCAATGTGGAGAAGAACAGTTGAAGGTTAAGGCTGGACTACAAGAATGAGGACAAATCTATAGAGCAGGCAATATGACCAGACGCATGACTATTGTAACGAATTTGCGGATCGTTTATTGTTGTTTGCTATAATATGCAGGTACATGGTGAGACATTTTTAACGAAAACGGTCGCGCCGGCGCGGGCAGTCACATTTGAGCGGCGACGGCGACGGCGCGCTGGCACCAGCGCGCGTGAAACGCGGCCGCGGCGGGTTTTTTGTATATATCACGCTCCCCGCACAAAAAAGCACGCAAAAACCTACGCCATGTCGCGAGGCCGGCAACCGGACATGTCTTGGCCATGAGGCGGGCCGCCGGTCATCATTCTTCGAAGTGCGGGCCCGCCGGGACGAGCACCTTGGCCTCGCTTGCATTTTGGGCCTGGTGCGCCATTGGAGGCATTGGCCGGATTTCGCCGGCCGCTCTCCGGCGCGCCATCCACGTCTTAAGGTCAAGCTGAAACCGGTCGCAGCGATGCAGGCCGCCGCGCGCGGGCAGAAAGTCGAGGCCGTTATCGACGAAGACAAACCCGCTTTTTTCGAGAACACGCCTCGAGGCAACGTTGTCGGCGCGCGAGTTGGCAAGAATCCGGTTCGCCCGGGTGAGACCGAGGACCGTGTCGGCGAGCGCCTTGACGGCTTCGCTCGCGAACCCTTTGCCGCGCATCAGCGGCGCGACGACGTAGCCCAACTCGATGTCCCCCTCCGGGGCAAGTGTTGCGCTTAGGAGACCTATCGTTTGGCGCGCGCCGCATTTTTGGGTCATCGTCAGGTTGATCGCCGTTCCGCTGGCGTTGCCGGCGCGCGCCCTCATAACGAAACGCTCCGCCTCGCCTGGCGGGTAGGGATGCGGAATCGTCGCGGTCATGCGCGCGACTTCGGCCAAGCTTGCAAAACTCGTGATCGCCGGTGCGTCGGAGGCGCGCGGCCAGCGCAGCCAAAGCCGCTTGGTTTCAATACGGAAGATGTCGTCGGCGGTTAAATCCGGGAACATGCTCCGGCCCTCATGCGAGGTGTCGATTCAATAAAACCATCTCCCCTGCAAAGCCGTTCCGGCTTTTCGGACTTTCCTCCCGAAATTTAGGAGCGATTCATGCGCGCGTGAAAAACCACGTTCGCCGGGTCCGGGGGAGCATCAAACGGAGGTTTTCGAGCCTCCTCCTTATTCCGCAACCTTTGCTTGTGGCAATGGCTTTACGGAAATGTATGCGCGTCCGGCTTTGGTCCGGAACGCGACTTTTCCTTCGATCAAAGCATATAACGTATGATCGGTGCCTATTCCGACATTCGCGCCCGGATGCCATGTGGTACCGCGCTGGCGCACAATGATGTTGCCGCCAGCGACCGCCTCGCCGCCGAATTTTTTCACGCCTAGGCAGCGGCCTTTGGAATCGCGGCCGTTGCGGGACGAACCGCCTGCTTTTTTATGTGCCATGGATTTTGCTCCTAAATATCATTAAGCACGAAGTGTGCCACATAATTGATCTTGACGCATGCCCCAAGCGGACGCATGCAAATTTATCCCGATGGGCCGGTATCGACGGACGATTCGACGCCGCCGGCCAAAAGCCCAGTAATCCGAACCAGGGTTAAATCCTGGCGATGGCCTCGCTTACGCTTGGAGTTCTGGCGCCGCCGCTTCTTGAAGGAAATAACCTTCGGCCCCCGCATCTGTTCGACAATCTGGCCCGTGACGCTGGCGCCTTCAATAAAAGGTGTTCCGAAAGCCGGTCCGCCGTCGCCGGACAACATGAGCACTTTGTCGAATGCCACGCTGTCGCCGGGTTCGCCGGCAAGCGTCATGACGGTGATCGTGTCCCCAGCGGCGATGCGGTATTGTTTGCCGCCGGTTTTGATAATTGCGAACAACTTGACTTCCCTCGTATTCCGTCCGGCCCGCGGTGGCGAAGCATCTTCATTGCGGCGTTCGCCGTTGGCACGCCGCCGGCAGAAGGAACTCCCTCGCCAAGGCCCAAGTTTTGCAGGATAGCGAACCTCGCAACCGTTAAGCGGCAGCCCATCCGGAGGCGACGAATCGCCCCATGAATAAGGGGCATCGCCCGTCCATTTCGCTGCGCATTAACGCGCCTCAATGGAAAGGCTTGGTTCATTGCCAAAACATTGACGGCCGCCCAAAACGAGCGGCCAACTCAAGTTCCAACTCGGCGTCCTCTACAAAGCTTAACTCCGGTTGTCAACGATCTGTGCTCGCTACACGAACCGCGCCATAGGATTCTGGCCGCCGTTTCAGCGGCGGTTGACAAAATCTGGTCGAAGGAAGGCCTCCGGATGGGATAGCTAGCACCGGAGGCCAGCCATGCCGAGGCTGCCGATCTCGACGGCAGCATAGCAAAACTCTCGCCCAATTCAGAAGCGCAGCGCTCCATGCAAAATAGGACGCTCGAAATAGGCGGGTCCATCCATCATACACGCCCGCTCATGCTCGAACAGATCAACAGTTCGATCCCTTGGCCATTTCTGAGCGCTCTTGTTTTTTGGATTTCGATGTTATTCGCGGGATTGGGCCTATTCGCGAACGCCAACGCTACTGCGATCTTGCTCTCTTGATCAGAGCGCTTTCGGTCTCGAGCGCGATTTTTTTAATTCTAAAATTGGATCACCCCTACGCTGGCTTGATGCGCGTGTCCGGCGCGCCATTGCAGACAATATTCGCTAGGGTGCCAGAAAGGTGACCATGGCCTGATCCGCTTCGGGGTCGAAATCGAAGTCGCCGGTTTCCGTTGCAATCTTAAATCCAAATGCCGCCGGTTATCGGCGGCCGGAACGCGGCACGGCAAAAGCGCCGCCCACGCGGGTCTCCCGCAGGGGCGGCGTATCGCATGACTATTCTATAGTTCCGTGTGGAAACTTCGATCTGGGACGGATGCCGCGGCCGGGTAGCGCCATCGCAGTATTCGGCTTTCAATACCGCGCGCCTCGCACAAGGAGAGGATGCTGTCGGGACCGGTTGTTGCGCCGGCACGCTCGCCATGCTGGATCGCGGTCGCCTTACTGTCTCCAAACTCGGAATCATCGGCGATCATTCGATTGCAAGACCACCCCGGCGGCGGCTGTTTGTCGTCGCCCGCGACGACGATCTGGCGGCAGCGAGCACAAGACCCAAGGCGTCCTCCGGGCGCAGTTGACTTGCCTCGTCGATGACGAGCAGATCGAAATCGACTGAACCCGGCGGCAGGAATTGCGCGGCCGAGATCGGGCTCATGAGAAAAACCGGCTTGATTTTCTGGATCGTTCTGGCCTCCCTCTGCATCAGCTCGCGCAACTCCAAGCGCGCGCGCTTGCCGCCGATTTCGCCGCGTATCGCATCCATTTCGCCGAGGGCGGCGCGCGGAACCGCCGCATGATGGCGCGCGCGGATGCTGTGCACGGCGGCCTGGCGCGACCATTTCTCGATTTCGGCGAACAGCGCCGCAAGCTCGCCGTGCCGGGCGCCGGCGTAGGCCGCGAGACAGGGGTCGGCCGCAACCGCCTTTTTCCAGCAGGCTTCAGCAAAAGCGGTTTCGAGTTCGGCATAAGCATTCCTGGGATCGAGCTCTCCCGCGCCAAGAGCGCTGGCGATCGAGGCTAGTCCAGCAGCGCGAACCCTCCGATCGGCTTTGATGAGCCTTGCCCATTCTTCGCAACGGAGGTGGTTTTCGGCAAACCCCGCCGCCCACGCGCTCAGACGGTTGAGGCCGATCGTTGCGATGGAATCGGTCTGAAAAATCTCCGCAAGGTCGAGGTCGAGAAATTTTATCGTACCGGCGAAGGCGTCGATCACCTCGTTAAAACCGGTTGCGAGGTAATCTAGATGTTCCTCGGCGGTGACGTCGCGGGCCATGCCGATGACGCGCTCGGCGTTAACGTGCGGATCGAAGGCGGCAAGCTCCCCTGCCGTCCTGGCAGTCTCGTGGAGCAGGCGGCAGACCGTCCTTTTGTCTTGCCAGACATGGCAGAGGAGACTCGCCAGAGCGCCGGCTTCGGTGGCAAATTTCCGGCGCAACGCTTGGCTCGCGAGCACAGAGTCGAGGATCATGAGGCGGCCGGCCCGCAGTTTTGGCAACGGCGCCGCCAACAAGCATGCAAGCGAGTCCGCCGCTTTCCGGTCGGCTTTGCCCGCCCGATCGAGCCAGAACGCCGCACCTTCGGCGAGCGGCGCGCGCAGCCTTGCAACGAGACCAGCGGAGGCCGCCGGAGGAAAGGCGCCGAGATGGAGCGCTTGCCGTTCGCCGGCGGCGGCGTTGCGCCGCGGCGCAGGGAAGGCGGCGAGCTTGGCGGCGATGATTTCGGCTCCCCGCGGCAAGTCCGCTATGCCGCGGAGGATCGCGATGAGAGTCTTGACACCGGCCAAGGTTGGATCTTGGGGGAGACCGAAATAGTTTGTAACCATGGTTGCATAGGCATTGAGCGCCGCCACTTTGTTGGCGAATGCCTGCAGCTTGGGAATTTGGCGCTGGACATCCGCCGGTTGCAATCTCTTCCGCCGCACGCCGGCGTACAGGTGACGCGTCAGCAGGCCAACAATTTCCGTAAGTCCGGCGAGCTCCTCGACCAGCCGCGCTTTGTCGGCAAATTCCTTGCCTGTCCAATGCGCGGCGGCCGCGACAAGATGGGGATCGGCCGCAAACCCCTGCCGCGCCGCCGTGATTTGGATCGAGAGCGCCCGATAAGGCGTCATGGCGGTGTCGCCGATCTCGGCGCGGAGACTTTTTGCGGCATCGTTCACGCGGTCAGGCGCCGCGGTCAATTGCCTTGCCGTATCGTTCTTCATAGATGCACCGGCGGCTAGCAAAGTGCGATCCAGTCTTTCCGCAACGCGCCGCGTGCTTGCGGCAGGGCTATGAAGTTCGAGGCAGATGTCGCCGAGGCCCGCCTTGTCCAGCCGGTCGTGGACAATTTTGAGGGCAGCTTTTTTCTCGGCGGCGAACAAAACCGTTTGGCCATCATGTACCGCTGCCGCGATAATATTCGTGATCGTTTGCGATTTGCCGGATTTGGGCGGACCCCGGACGACGAGATTGTGTCCGGCGCGAACGGACCCGATGACCCGCGCCTGAGCGGAGTCCGCTTCGATCACGTGGATGCAATCAATGCGGCTTGCCATGGCCTTGGGCGGGACCGGAGGCTCGGCCAAAAATCCTTCGCCAGCAAGTCCGCGCAAGAGTGGATGCGAGACCAGCGCATTGTTTGGCCAATTGCCGGGATCAAGATCGTGCATCATCGGGCTGCCGGTTTCGATTAACTTGAGCCGGGCTCGCGCGAGCAGTTCTTCGGTTTTGACCTGGCCTTTGGCGGTCCGTCTCCTCCCCGTCTCTGATGAAGTGACTTTCCCCATTTACGTCTCCTTTTTGCCCGGAATCCGCCGCGAAGGCGCCTTGCAAACGTCTTAATTCAGGGAGACGTAGAGGAACATGAGTATGACGTAAAGTAAGTTGATAGATATCAATGATAATATGCTAAAGTTCCTGTTGCGAAAATATCGGCGAAATTATTGATTAAAATTTACGATTCGCGTCGGCGCCATCATGGCCGGACTTGATCGAGCTGTCGTGTTGGATACGCGGGTCAAGCCCGCGTATGACGGCTTGAAGCGATTATTGCCGGACAATGCCTAAGCCGTAAAGTGAGAGCTGCTCGAGGCTGATGACGACGGTCTGCTTGTGGACGCACGTGCCGCCGGGCGATGCCGTTGAGCGACGGGTGCCTCCGGACCATTGTTTTCCAATCATGCGTCGAGGTCTTGGCGTTTGCATGATCTTTATGGCAAACGAGCTCTTGATGGCGCCTCCGATTAGCGCGTCGCCGCATTATTGGCGCCAAACCCGAGAGACGTTGTGTTGAACATTTTGCCGCAAGACCAGCTCGATCTCATCTTGCGCCGTCACGCGGAAATCCTGGCCCGCC
>JBQTKC010000352.1:0-9577 GCA_052386575.1 Beijerinckiaceae bacterium | reverse complement strand
CCGGACGGGGGCGCCGCGGCGGGGAGGCGGCGAACTTCGCGGTGCAACACGACGCCGCGGCTCCCCAAACAGGCCTTCTTTCACCTCCGCCGCATCAAAAGCTTAAATTCTTCGAGGTCCCCTCTAGACTTTTGTTTTATCGCATTTTCTTAACGCGAACCGGTGTCCACTTCGCTCGAAAATGCTCTAGCGCGTTGGCCGGAGGCGACATTGGCATTCTTGGTTGAGATCGAGCAAATCCTTGGAAACCTAGAGCCCTTTATCCATGCGTATGGCGCCGCCGCGGTCATGGTCATTCTGGCATTCGAGTCTCTAGGACTTCCTCTTCCAGGCGAGTCCCTCCTCATTCTTGCTTCGGTTTTCGCGGGGCGCGGCGAATTATCTCTCCTGCCTCTCATGCTCGGGGCATGGGCCGGTGCCGTCCTCGGCGACAATATAGGCTATCTGATTGGACGGCGGCTTGGCCGCGCCATTGTCCTGCGCTACGGCGCAAAGATCGGCATCAACGGCGCTCGGCTCAACCGGGTGGAAGCGTTTTTTAGGCGATATGGTCCCGCCACCGTCGCCTTCGCGAGGTTCGTCAATGTCCTGCGTCAGTTGAACGGCGTCGTGGCGGGCATGTTGAAAATGGAGTGGAAGCGCTTTCTATTCTTCAACGCGCTCGGCGGCGCCCTTTGGGTTTTGGTGTGGACGTTGGCGGGGTTTTATCTTGGCGGGCATGTCTCCGGCATCAAGGCGATTGGCCATGATTTGGAGCACGCCGAAGCGATTTTGGGCATCGGCGTGCTTATCGCCGCGCTTGTCTTTGGGTTTTGGCGCCTACGCCACGCAAGGTGACGGCCTTGGGATCCCAATCGTGCCGCCGCGCAATCCAGCCAGCCACGACAGGAGCGCGCCCGGCGAATATACGCTCGCGCTGAATTCTGTCACAATTGGTCGAAACGCGTCAGAACTTTCCCGGCGATCATCCGTGCGATCGGGATTGCCGATGTCGCGGCGGGTGAAGGTGCATTGCACACATGCAGCTGCCGCGCGGTTTCCGCGAAAAGAAAATCGTGCGCGAGAGTACCGTCGCGCAACACTGCCTGGGCGCGTATGCCCGCCACTCCCGGTTCGAGATCGGCGAGCGACAGGCCCGGGCAATATTTCCGGCATTGGGCGAGGTAGGCTTGCTTCCACAAGTAGTTTCGCGTCTCCTCGACGCCCGCGGAAAAATGCGTTCCGATGAGCTTCCAAAATCCCGGAAACGCCATGGTGTCGAAAACATCCAGGCGGCTGAAGGAGAATTTCTCATAACCTTCGCGCGAAAACCCAAGCATCGCGTTGGGGCCGGCGATGATCCTCCCATCGATCGTTTTGGTGAGATGGATCCCGGCAAATGGAAGTTTTGGGTCTGGAATGGGGTAAATCAGACGATCGATTAATCCCGCCCGTGATTGTGGCAAAGTATAATATTCGCCGCGAAATGGTACGATCCGATGGCCGATCCTCAACCCTGCCAGCTTCGCGAGACGGTCGGCCTGCAGCCCAGCGCAAACAATCAACGCGCGCGCGCGAAAACTTCGCTCCGCCGTCGAAATCTCGACACCAATTTTGTTCTCAGCGATGGCAATGACTTCGGCGCCGAGCAGCAAATCGGCTCCTTGCGCCGTTACGATTTGGGCAATGGCCGCAGCGACCTCCTTGTAATCGACGATCGCCGTCGAAGGGACCAGTAAGGCGCCAACGCCGGTAATGTTGGGTTCGAGGCGGATGAGCCCGGCGCGATCGACCGGAAGGGTCTCGACGCCGTTTTGCCTGGCGCGCTCGAACAAAGCTCCCATGCGGACACGCTCGCGCTCATTGGTGGCGACGACAAGCTTGCCGCAATTTTCGAACTTTATGCCCTGTTCTATACAGAATGCCTTTGTCGCGGCGGCGCCCTCACGGCAAAGGCGGGCCTTCAGGCTGCCCGGCGCACAATAGATGCCGGCATGGACGACGCCGCTGTTGTGCCCGGTTTGATGGCTGGCAACGGCGTTTTCCTTCTCGAGAACAATGATCGAGGAGCGAGGGCGTGCGCGCAAAATCTCGCGGGCCGCCGCCAAGCCGACGATCCCAGCGCCAATTATGGCAAAATCATAAAGCATGCGCGTGGCGGAAAAGTTTGCCGAACCGGAAACATGTGGTGTCTGCAATTTGGAGGTGACGCGCCCTCATTCTCGGTCTTCCTCCGTCCGTTTCAAAGTGCTTACCTGGGCGAGGTACAGTTCCCCATCCGCCGCCGCGTGACCATCGAAGCCGAAAAAAATACAAGGGCAGGAGTCTCAACCGCGCACATCCGGGCGGGGTTTGGCCGCGGGCCGCAACGCTCATGGAATTCCGTAGGATCGGCTGCGGCGATGGCAAGGATGGCCGCGCTTTCGGCGCCGCCGTCGCGACAAATCTGAACCGATTGGCTCTTTGGGACAAACGCCGAGGCCCGCAGTAGGGCCGGCGCTTTGAGCCGTTGCACCGCGTTTGGTTCGTGGCGAACCTCCAAGCCATCCTCGCGTGGCGATTCCAACTGAACAGAGGCCGCGCCTTGCCTCCGAGGCCGCATGCGCCGGTTTTCGAAACCGCGCCAAGATCCCGGCACGTGCCTCGCTCCCAGCGGCGTGGCCCACACCGCTCGAACCGCGCCGTCAAATTCGCCAGCGAATCGACCCACTCGCTAGCGCCTTTAGTCGCGGCGGATGGAATCGCGGCCGGTTGCGGGCGTTATTTCCTCACAAGGGACACGCCCGGGCCTACCGCCTCCAGGCGGGCAATGCCACTGGTCCTATTGCAACAATTGGCCGCGCCATCCCTAGGGCGCGCTCCTCAATTTGGAACCTTCGCGGATTCGCGCGCGGGCGGCGCGGTGAGGTTGTTCATCGCCTTGTTGACGCCGCGAAGAATGTCTGCGGCGGCGATCAACTGCTTATCGTTTTTGGCATCGGCCGGGACAAAGGCTTGCGAGCCTCCCTTTTCGTCCGTGCCATTCTTCAAATGGCCGCGCAGCGAAGCTTCGCCCTTTGTGTCGTCCTTGCCCTTAAGATCGTCGGGCACGTCCTGCAACACGGTCACGTCGGGGTCGATCCCCTTGGCCTGGATCGAGCTTCCGGACGGTGTGTAATAGCGAGCCGTGGTCAGCCGCACGGCGCCGTTATTCTGGCCGAGCGGGATGATTGTCTGCACCGACCCCTTGCCGAACGAGCGGGTGCCGAGAATGGTCGCGCGTTTATGATCCTGCAAGGCGCCGGCGACGATTTCCGACGCCGACGCCGAGCCGCCATTAATCAGGACGACCACCGGCTTGCCCTTGGACAAGTCGCCAGGACGCGCATTGTAACGCATCGTTTCATCGGCGTTCCTGCCCCGGGTCGAAACGATTTCGCCGCGGTCGAGGAAGAAATTGACGACGGCGATCGACTGGTCGAGCAAGCCGCCGGGATTGTTGCGCAGGTCCAAAATATAACCTTTGAACTTGGCGGCCGGGATATCCTTTTGGAATTTTTGGATCGCCGCGCGGACACCCTCAAACGTTTGTTCGTTGAACTGGGTGATTCGAATGTAGCCGATATCGTCGCCGTCCTGACGTTCGCGAACCGATTTGATCTGGATCACCGCGCGGGTAATCTTAATGTCCCGCGGGTCCTTGTTGGGTCCGCGCAAAATCTTGAGCGACACCGAGGTATCCGGCGCGCCGCGCATCTTGTCGACCGCCTGATTGAGGCTCAAGCCTTGAACATTCTCGCCGTCGATGGCACTGATGATGTCGCCAGACAAGATTCCCGCGCGCGCGGCCGGGGTGTCGTCGATCGGCGTGACGACCTTGATGAGCCCGTCCTCCTGCGTCACCTCGATGCCAAGGCCGCCGAATTCGCCGCGCGTCTGAACTTGCATGTCGCGGAAGCTTTTCGCGTCCATGTAGCTTGAATGCGGGTCAAGCGAACCGAGCATGCCGTTGATCGCGGCCTCGACGAGCTTTTGTTCATCCGGCTTCTCGACATAATCGGAACGAATCTTCTCGAAAACGTCCCCGAAGAGATTGAGATTGCGGTAGGTGTCCGAGGCGGCCGCGCGCGCCGTGCCTGTTTGAAAAACCGGCGCCTTTGTTACAACCGTGGCGAGCCCCGCGCCTAGTGTGGCGCCCAGCAGGATAGACAAGACCTTGCGCATCATCCGCGAACCTTTTGCATTTCCGGCTTTGCCCACCATGGCCCCGGATCGATCGCCACCCCGTCCTTACGAAATTCGATATAGAGGATAGGCTGGACCGCGCCGATGGCGATGGCCGCGGCCGACTTAATTGACCCATCGCCCATGACGGCGACGGGCTCCCCAACCAGAATGAACTGCCCTACGTTTACGTTGATCTTATCCATCCCTGCAAGAATAATATAATAGCCCTGGCCAGCGTTGACGATCAAAACTTGCCCGTAGCTGCGGTATGGACCGGCGAACGACACCCACCCGTCGCAGGGCGAGACGACAATGGCTTCGGTGCGGGTCGCGATCAGCAATCCCTTTCCAGTGCCGCCAAAACCATCCTGGCTGCCAAAGCCGCGCTGAAGCGTGCCGTTTACGGGGAACGGCAAAAGCCCTTTCGCCTCTATAAAGGCGCTGGCTGGCGCTAGCCTTGCCGGATCCTTGAAAGGCGCCAAGGCTGTTTTCATTGCAGCGCTTGGCGCGGCCGCGTGCTCCGCGCGCCGGCGGATCTCGTCGGCCTTCCGCGCCGCCTCGGCACCCCGCGCGGCCGCGGCGACCTCGGTTTCCATCCTGGCGATCAGATCCTTGAGGCTCGCCGCTTGCTTCGCGAGTTCGAGCGCGCGGACGCGCTCCTCTCCAAGCGCCTGTTCGGCGGCGGACAGCGCCGATTGGCGCGCCTCGACCAGCGCGGCGAGACGCTGACGCTCGGCGCGAATTTTCGCCACGCCATTTGCAAGCTTCTCGCGCTCGGCCGAAATCGATTGCCGCAACTGCACGAGGTCCGAAAGATCCGAGGCAAGCGCCTCGGTTTCGCCGCGCATTTCGGGCAGGACCGAACCGAGCAGCATGGAGGTTCTGATCGTGGCAAGCATGTCTTCCGGCGCGGCGAGAAGCGCTGGCGGCTGTTTGTGTCCCATCCGCTGCAAGGAGGCGAGGACCTCGGCAATGACCTCCCGGCGGCTCGCAAGCGAGAGTTTGATCGCGTCCTCCGACCCAGTCAGCGTGTCCAGCCTTGTTTCCGTTTCACCGATCTTGCGTTCGCTCGCGTTGGCGCTCTGTGTCGCGTCGAGAAGCGCCGCAGTAAGCTTCGCCCGGTCGGCGCGGATCGACGCGATCTCGGCCGCGATCCGCCGGCGCTGCTCTTGCGACGCCTCGAGCGTGACTTCCATGCCCCGCAGTTCGAGCCTGCGTCCGCTCAGCTCCGTGCTATTCTCGCCCGCGTCCGGCGCCGCCGGCTTATCCGATTGCGCCGCAAGGCAGGCGGGCGCAATGGATGCAACCAATGCAAGCGCGCCGCGGCGGCTTGCCGCTCCCGCAGAAGCAATCGAGCCGTGCCGCGCTCGTACCGCCACCAGTCTCCCTGCGTCTGGCGGCCAGATGGATTGGCCGCGGGCATCAATTGCGCCATCCTTACAGACAAAAATGGCGCCGCCGCGGCAAGAGGGGCAGCTTCACGAATTAATCGTTCGCGATGAAAGGGGGCGACCGGACAGAAACTTCGCCGCCCGGCAAAACTGTTCGGCAGCCGTGTCGATGCGGCCAAATCCTCGCCCGACAGGAGAGCACGAGCGAAGCAGACGCCACGATGTCGAACTCGGCGCTGGCCACACGGCCAAGCTCGGCGGCAAGACAAAGGCTTTTCATCCGGTTGCCGGTTACTTCGAGGCAATCGCTTTGGCACGGGGCACCAAAATCGCCAGCGCCCCTTCCCGGCGTGATTTCCGAGCTACGGTGTCGCATCGGCGGCCGTTGGAGGGCCTTCGACCCAATTCACGTCCCACGGCCCATTCACGGTGACAAAAGCCACTGTACCTGCCTCGGTCCACGCCTCATGCACCATCCGCGCCGGTATGTAGTTGAAGCCGCCAGGGCCGAACTCCCCCTTTTTTCCATCACACTCAAAGACGGCTTTGCCGGTAATGATCGTGTGGGTCTCATTCGCCGAATGCCAGTGCTTTCGAACATGAAAAGACTTTGGCGAACGTATCAGCAATTGGGTTGCGTGCGTTTTTCTGTCCTCGTGCAAAATCGCGATTTCCGGTGAAGCGTCGCCCAGCTCGGGCATCATCCTTGACCATTGGACCTCCGGCAATGGCTTAAAGCTGGGCGCGTCGAGTCCTGTCTCCGTTGGCACAGGCGCCGCGCCGGCTGGCAAGGAAACCGGCCCAATCATCGCCAAAACCACGCCAGCAAATACAGGCGAGACAAGTTGTGCAAAATAGCGTGCGGCCATGCGTCTTCCCTTTTGTTCCGTTTGCAGGCAGAAGTTAAAGCAACAGAGCGACGTGAAATGTATTTGCGCAGGGCTCGCGGCGGCGCGCCTCCCGCCATGGCGCGTGGCCAATCCCGTTCCGGTCCGGCTTTTGGCCGCCCAATCCAAATGAGCAGTAAACGTATAGTGCCGGGAATTGACTGTCTCAGCCTAGGTGGCGCTCGCCCGGCCGGTCAATGCTCCACATTTTTTCGAGATTGTAGAACTGCCTCACCTCGGGCCGGAAGATGTGGACGATGACGTCGGCGCCATCCACCAGAACCCAATCGCAGTTGCGCAGGCCTTCGACGCGCGGCGGCTTACGGTGCTCGCCCTTGAGTGCGCCGATAAGGCGCTCGGCTATCGCTCCGACGTGAATGGTGGAGCGGCCGGTCGCGATGATCATGACGTCGGCGAGGATGGTTATGCCGTGCAGGTCGATTGTGACGATGTCTTCGGCTTTGGAATCTTCGAGACAGGTCAAGACAGTCCGCACGAGTGTGCCGGCTCCCAGTCCATCTGAACCGGGAACCGGGTGGAGCGGCGGTCGCGCCGCTTCCGCAAGAACGGCAGGTATCAGTGTATCGATCCTCCTAAAACCCGGCCAATCGGCCAGGCGCACCCTAGAAGATGGCGCAGAATCGCGGAGATTTCAATCGGGGTGTTTTGGGCTGCCGGTAGCATGAAGCGGCCGGCGCGAGGCCGCAACCCGCGCACCCCCGGTCAAGCGTGCTTTGGCTTTCCCGGAAGCGTCCGGCGTTTTAATGGACAGCGGAAGCCGGGAATTCTATAAATCGGCGCGCCGCGGGCGAACGCGCGACCTCCCGCCATACACAGCTTCGCAAGACAAAGGACATCGCAAGAAATCATGCAGGACACCCGCCTAAAAGACGAAGGCACCGGGGATCGCTTGGCGCAATCGGCGCGTGATCGCCGTGCCATGGTCGATTGCCAGATCCGGACTTTCGACGTGACCGGCCAACAGCTCTTGGCGCGTATGCTGGAAGTCCCGCGCGAGTATTTCCTACCCTTGGAGCTGGCGGCGCTCGCTTATTCCGATTTTGGGCTGCAACTGAAGCCAGCTGAGCCTGGCGGAGAACGCCGCACGCTCTTGCCGCCGCTCGTTCTCGCGCGCTTGATCCAGGGGGCCGGCGTGGCATCGACCGACGCTGTGCTCGATGTTGGGGCCGCGACGGGCTATACGTCGGCGCTCCTCGCCGGTCTCGCGGAACGTGTCGTGGCGCTCGAGACAGAGCGCTCCCTGCATGATGCGCTGCGGTCGAATCTTGACGCCTTCGGCTTGGCGAAGGTGAAAACCATCTGGGGCCCGCTTGCGGTAGGCGCGCCCGAGGAAGCGCCATTCGACGTGATTTTCATCAATGGCGCGGTCGAGGCCAATCTCGAGGCGCTTTTTGCACAATTGCGGGACGGCGGCCGTTTGGTCGCGATCAAGCGGCTTCCCTGGGATCGCTCTGGGCGCGCGGGCAAAGCCGTGCTCTACGAGAAAGTCGACGGCGCGAAGGGATGCCGCGTCTTGTTTGACGCCTCTGCCCCGGTCCTCGACGCTTTCCGGAAGGACGAGGAATTCACATTTTCTTGAGATGGAGGGCGGGTTAGCCGATTTCTCGTTGCGCGGTCCAATCTGTGAGACCTCATCGTTGCGGGAGTTGCAAACTTGAGTGGGCCAAAGAGGCTCTTAACCTACTTGCGATAGAAGGCCGTTGTGAATACAGCCTCCAGGAGCCGGATGTTGGTTTTGGCAAAATGCGTTGTCGCGACGCTGGTCTTTCTGGCCGTCTATTTGTATTAGTTTTGGGTGGTGTTCGCTCGGATCAACTCCGATGGCATGGTCTGGCTGGCGAACTCGATGTCTTTGCTTACCGGCTGCCGCCGCCACTTTTTGGGTTTGGAGCATGGTAGGAGATGTGGGCAGCCGAATCCTGACGACTGGCCTCTATTGGGCTGCGGTCGTGGGCGCGCTTGGTTTTTGCGGTGGATTTTTCGGGCCGTTGATCTTCGCGCCGGAAGCGAACCAGGGCCCGCTGCTCGGGATCTTCATCACTGGTCCCCTGGGTTTCATCGGGGGCGGAATGGGCGGCCTGATCTATGCGCTTTGGCGCAGATCGGCGGCGGCCGATTGATCGCGTGATACGCACCGCGCAAGTGTCATTTTCAAGGCTGTTGCATCTGGCGATTTTCACCTGCGCCAGCAAGCGCCATAGAAGGCTAAAACGAAGCCGGGTTAGGAAACGTTGGCCGGCCACGGCGGCCGAAACGGGGCACCGGGTCACTCCGCTTAAAACTGATTAAAGCCGATTCGGACAAATACTATGCGGTCTTGACCCAAACACCCCGGTTTCCTCGGGAAAGGACCGCCAATTTGTAGTTGATGTCGTCAACGGAAACACGCTCCGGATCGAATGAGCCTCCGGACCATTTCTTGAGTTCGGAATATTCAGGGTGTTTGGGGTTGGCCAAGACATCCAACAAATTTTCATAGCCCGGCCACCCACCGCAGTCTTCCGGCGGACAGGCGCGTTTCGCATCAAGGCAGCTATAGGGCTTTATCTCCGAAGACGACTCCAGAATTTTTTCAAGCAAGACCTTGTGCGACCAGCTGTCACCCATGTCGTATTCATATCGCAACCAATCTTTTGGCTTAATGAGAAGGTCAGAAAGTTTGACGTTTGTCTCGGCGCGGAAATACCCCTCTGGCTCCGGATCCACACCATACATAGTCTCACCCGCCTTAAAGAGGTGCATATGGCAATCTTTCCAGCCCATGACAATCTGAATGACGGCGTGTAGCCTGGGCAGTTTAATCGTTGCCGGGACAACAAAACGCCGCCAAATGAAGGGGCGGATATCTTCAAGCGTAATCTTGAGCTGGTAGAGAGACGCCGGTTTGCGCATGCGAATACCTTCGATCTCCATAGTTTCTTTTATCTGTTTTGGCGGGACGCTCCGTCTCATCGAGATTCCGATAAGTGAGCGGCCCGAGACATAGGTGACATTTCGTACCGGACACATGGGTTACACTTTTTGTTTGCGCTGGCAAGCAGGAGGTGTGGATGCCGTGGAGAGAAAGTTCGGTCATGGAAGAACGCCTTCGCT
>JBQTKC010000351.1:0-3372 GCA_052386575.1 Beijerinckiaceae bacterium | reverse complement strand
TGCCTCGGGCAGCGCCCTGCCCTCGCGCTCGCGCAGATGCGTCTGGCAGGCCAGGATGCCTTGGCGCAGATACTTCTCCACCGAGCTGATCGAAAGACCCATGCGCGCGCCGATTTCCTTGTGACTCAAGCCGTGCACTTTGCGGAACAGGAAGACCTGCCGGCATTTCTCCGGTAGCGCCGCGACCGCTTCGCAGTAGAGGTCGAGGCATTGCTGCGCCTCGAGTTCCTCGTCGGAGCCGGCCGCCGTCTCTATGACTACCGCGGCGCCGGCTTCCTCAATGTAATCCGTGATCTGTCTCGACTTTTTCGTCAGGCGCGTCAGCGCGAGATTCTTCGCGACGCGGAACAGAAACGCCTTCGGATGCTCGATCTTCTCGTGCTGCTCCGCCATGTAGGCGCGAAGATAGGCTTCCTGCACGACGTCCTCGATGTCCTGCTGCGCGGGCAGGAAGCCGGCGAGGAATTTCTTGAGGAAGGTGCTGCATTCGAGGAAGGCGGCGGTGATGGCGGAAGGCGGATCGGGCCGGCGCTGCCGACCGGGGGTGAGGGGGTGGTTCGTGCTTGACTTACCCATATCGCCTGCTAGCCCACCCCGGAGATCGCCGTCCCACACCTTATATATAGAGTGTCCTGGACACTCCTTCCCTAGAACATAAGACCAGCGGGGGGCGGGAACCCGTAATACCACACCGGATTTCACGGGATCCTGTGCCACCAGGACACACCGATGCCGCCAAATCAATGGCTTAGCGGAATCCGGGCGTTGTTGGCCACCAGACGGCAACCAGCTTCTCAAGAGGGTTTCACAGGTGACCGCTACCCTCGTCCCGAAACCAAGGGCATCAATTGGGGAGAAGCGAGATGTCACACCTGAACAGCTGGATTCCGGCTATGGGCGCCTCTGTTCTAGTGGCGGCCGCCATGACGAGTGACCGTCCATTACCGGTCGTTGCGACCAAGGCCGCAATTACGGCGGCCGTTCAATTCGAGGATCTGGATGTCAAGCGCCCGGCCGGCGTCGAGTCGCTCTATGAGAGGCTCGTATCGGCAGCGCGCCGTGTCTGTCAGATGCCGCAACGCAGGGCTGAGGCTCGCGACTCCGCTGGCTGGCGGCGCTGTTATGCCGACGTGCTGCAGCGCGCCGTTGAGGGAATCGACATTCCGCTGTTGACGGAACTCTATCTGAGGCGGGCGGAGGATTGATTCTGCCAACACCGCTTCGCACACGTCCGAGACCAGCTCCTAGAGCGCGACCAGGGCACGAAATCCGCCCATGTAGAACGGACGCAGTAATCTGGACCTCAGCCTGGTCCGAAGATAGTCTCAATCCGTGGCGGCGCGCCGCCCTCGACCATGAATTGACTGACGACTGAAGGTGGCTGCCGGACGCCGAGTCGAAGCTGATACTGGACGCCGTCGGCGAGCGTGCAATTGACCAGGTCCATCGGGCGGCAGCACTGCCCGTACGTGCCTGTCGATTGGCTGCAGCCGCAGAGCTCGTCCTCGTGTAGCTCGACGATCCGTTCAAATCGCTCGGGGACGAACTGCAATCCCGGCCAGCGGCCGAAAATCTGAAGGTGCAAGTGACGTACGGCCCAAACCGAATACAAATCCAGCAGCGCAATGAGGGAGTCGCCGAATCGCCAGATTCCGTCGCTTGGAGTAAAGGCGCATATGGAGCCATCCGGGTAGTTCGTATGGCGCGGTCCAATCCATGCGGGCGTCGAGAGCGCTGACCCCTGCCAGTACCCCCAACCTCGCGCAGCTAATTCCTCGAACGCCACAACCGTCAGAAATGCGGCCCGTCGATCCAGGCCGGAGAGCAGCCGGCTCTCCGTCAGCATCCAAAAGCCAAGTCCCTGGTGCCACATCTGCGCACCAGGGTAGGCTTCTTGCACTGCATCTAGTTCCGCTTCGTACCTTGACCGGATGGCTGGGACGATGACCGATGCGGTCTGACCGGCCGCCCCGCATCCTCCGGCCTTCCCTTCCCGTCCGGGGGCCCTTCCCCATGATTTGGCTGCGGGTCCTCGCGATCGCTCGATTTGTCCATCGTATTGCACCTCGCCCAGTTCAGTGGTTGGAATGCCGGCTCTGCTGGGCTCGACCAGGCCGCCATTCCTAACCTTCAAGTACAGCCCCTGATCCAGTTGAACGCCGATCTCGCGCAGAGTGCTCGTTGAGATGGATTCCACTGGTCGAGCCATTCCTGTATCGGGAATATTATATCCCAAAACAGTATCACTTCCGCGGGGTGGCGAAGTCAAGCTATATTAGGAATATATCGTCCCGATGGAGGAAGGCATGCCTGATCTCTATAAGCAGATTGGCGAACAGATACGGCACCTGCGAATAACGTCGCCACTTGGACCACTCAGCCAGGAAGCGCTGGCCGAACAGTTAAAGGTGGCTCCGAACACAGTTTCCCGCTGGGAAACAGCTACTTATAAGCCCACACCTGAAGATCTGGAGCGTCTAGCGCGCCACTTTCGTGTCTCGATCACCCATTTCTTTCCGGACATGAAGGAAACTGACGAGCGTGTTGCTGCTTTGGCATCCGCCACCGGCGGCCTCACGGACAAGGACTTTGAGGAAGTCCTCCGATACGCGGAGTTCCGAAAGGCCAGGCTTCGTATGCGCGACACAAAGCCCGCCAAATCCAAACGATAGCCGCACAGTGAGCCGCCACACCTACTATGAGGCTATGAAGGCTCTGGCACGTGAAAAGCGGGCCGCGTACGGGGTTGCGACCGAATCGCTCGGATTGCGCGAGATTCGGAGCATTTACAAGGCGGAGTCCATTCGAATCGATCTCTGGCCGTTGCCCCGACGCATCAAGGCTCTGTATATGTGCGCGGACGGGGACTGTTCGGTGGCGATACAGGCGTCACTGCCGATTGAGCCCAAGATCTTCGCACTGATGCATGAACTCAAGCATCACTACGTGGACCGGGACAATCTGTCGGCGGGAACCATTGCCTGTGGGGACTACAACGAGAATGAACTGATCGAGAAAGGTGCCGAGGTTTTCGCCGCGGAGTTCATCTATCCAGAGCAGGAATTCGTCGAGGACCTGCACGAATTGCGGATCCCGGCGTGGACACCCGAGCAAATCGTTCGCTTGAAGCGGGGATGCAAAGCCCAGGTCAGCTACATGTACCTGTGCAAGCGATTGGTGCGAATGGGGCTCGTAGCGCGCGGGGAAGTCGAGAACGTCCAGTTCCGAAAGCTCGAGGATCAACTGTATGGCGTGCCGTTCTATCGGAGGAGGAGGATAGCTTCCTGATAGAGCGGCCCAATATTTGCCAGTTGGCCGCGGCCTAAACTCAGTCCGTTTTTCTAGCCGATCGACGCAGTCGGCTGGGCCCGG
>JBQTKC010000350.1:0-3165 GCA_052386575.1 Beijerinckiaceae bacterium | reverse complement strand
GGATTCATCGTCGAGGATTCCGGTGACTGGTTGAGCGCTATCCGGCGGGGAGAGCGGAAAGGCGCCGTCCGAAGTGGCCGCGAAGACGAAACCGTGAGGATGCAGGCTATGGATCCTCGTCTCGATCTCGATCGGCTCTTCCGTGGTAATGGGCAAACATATAGGGAAGGGAAAATCGAAACAGACCTGTTTCGTCACGGGGCGCGTCCGCATGTCCATGTTACGGAAATGGACGATCACCTCGTCGCCGACGTTGCATTCGATCACAGGACCGGGGATCGTGCCCATCGTGCCGTTGTCGGTGGGGTCGAGCTCGTTCAAATCCCAGGGGTTCACCTTACGATCGTCCGGCACGGTCCAGGCATCACTATTGGGGCCCGGAGGAAGGGTCGGCGGTTTATAGCGGCGCAGGATGAGGGCATCGATGACATTGTCTCCGTCGCGGAGAGGGTTATACATTGTCCGCGTCTTCGTGACCCCGGTCCCAGGTGATTTGAGGGTGACGTCGACAGGGTCTTTTCCCGTCACCTCCTTCATGTTCTCTCCTGTGATTCGATCGATGTTGTGGGGTGAAGCGTCCCAAGGATGGTTCTCAAGTTGAATCCAATATTCGATGGTGGCCATTGATCTGCTCCTGACCGGAAATATCTTCAGACTTTCAGACTAGCGCGGCACCTTCGTCCGCGCGCCCCCTATTCGGGGGGTGCGGCCTAGAGAGTTGCGGTTGATCCCTGTCGAGGGATGAAATTACGCCAGTTGATCCCTCCTCCAAGGCAGTCATCCGCCGCGAGGCGGGGCTCCGGCGAAGCGAGTTAACCCGAGACGCGCCATGACGCATGTTGCAACGCTTGTCTGCGACCCGGCATTTCCGGTTTTGACCGGAGATATGCTCCGGCGGGCGAGCGAAGCCTTGAGCCGGCCGGGACCGCTGAACTGGCTCGATCCTGGTATTGCCGCCGACATTGCTTTCGACCCCGGACCTGCCGCCGGCGCGAAAAGCGTCGCGGATAGGCTCCGCTCCGCTCTCGATAACACCGCTGTCGATGTTATCGTGCAGAGGATGCAAGGGCGGCGCAAGAAGCTCTTGCTGGCCGACATGGATTCGACCATGATTGGCGAGGAATGTATCGACGAACTCGCCGCTCAAATCGGCCAACGGGCCGAGGTCGCCGCGATCACCGGACGCGCGATGCGCGGCGACATCGCCTTCGCACCGGCGTTGCGAGAGCGTGTGGCCCTTCTCAAGGGCCTCGACCGCGCTACAATCTTGGACGTGATCGCCAACAAAATCACCTTGACGCCGGGCGGACGCGCCTTGGTGCAAACCATGCGGGCGAATGGAGCGCATACCGTGCTTGTTTCGGGAGGGTTCACGGTCTTTACATCCGTCATCGCGGAAAGAATCGGCTTTCACGAACATCAGGCGAACGAGCTTCTTTTCGGCGAGGACGGCGGGCTTAGCGGGCTAGTCGCCGAGCCTGTCCTCGGCAAGGTCGCCAAGCGCGCGGCACTCGAACGATTGCGCGACAAACATGGCCTCTCCGTCGAGGAGACTCTGGCAGTTGGCGACGGCGCCAACGATCTCGCGATGCTTAAAGCCGCGGGGCTCGGCGTTGCCTTTCGCGCCAAACCCGCGGCCGCCGCCGCCGCCCATGCGCGGATCGATCACGCTGATCTGACCGCGCTGCTTTATGCCCAGGGTTTTACGCGAAAGGAATTTGCCGCGGAGCCGCTCCAGCAAGAAGGTAGCGCGAGACCGCCCCGGCCATTACGGTAGAAAACCATGCGCAGCGTCGATTTGAATTGCGATTGCGGCGAGGGGTTCGGCGCCTACCGGATCGGCGACGACGCCGCCATGCTCGATATTGTCACGAGCGTCAATGTCGCCTGCGGCTTTCATGCCGGCGATCCGGAGATCATGGCCAAGACTTTTGCGGCCGCAAAGGCTAAGGGAGTGGCGGCCGGGGCGCATCCCGGGTTTCCGGACCTCTTTGGGTTCGGCCGCCGCAAAATGCCGTTCACGGCGGGGGAAATCGAGCGGCTCGTTGCCTATCAGATCGGCGCCGCGAACGCGCTTGCCACCTATGCTGGGGCGAGGCTCACTCATATAAAAATCCATGGCGCGCTCAGCAATATCGCTGCGGAGAATGAGACGATCGCGCGGGCCATCGCGCGGGCGGTGAAAACTGTTGGGCCAGACCTCGCCTTTCTCGCTCCCGCCGGAACGAAATTGGAAACGGCAGGAGTTGCGCAAGGCCTTGCGGTCGCCCGCGAGATTTTTGCCGATCGCGCCTATACGGATACGGGCCGTCTTGTCGAAAGGTCGACTAGCGGCGCCGTGCTGCACGACGCTAACGAGGCCGCCGAGCGCGTCCTCGCCATGGTCTTGGAAGGCGCAATCGTCACGGTCTCCGGCAAGCGCTTGGCGACTGGCATCGATAGCATCTGTGTCCATGGCGATAGCCCGAACGCGGTCGCCATGGCGAAGGCGGTGCGCGCGCAACTTGAAAAAGCCGGGATCGCGCTCGCGCCTTTCGCGGCGGTTTGAAGAGGCACCGGCGTGAGAAATTTGCCCAAGCCGCGCTATCTGCAAGCCGGAGAATCGGCGCTCGTTGTCGAATTCGGCGATACAATCGACCCCACGATCCATGACCGGGTTTTGGCGCTCGACGCTGCCGTCGGCCAAGCAAAATGGGAAGGCGTGATCGAGACCACGCCTACCTATCGTTCGCTGATGATTCATTTCGATCCGCGCCAGTTGACGGCGGAGGCGCTCACGGAAGCCCTCGCCGGGCTCGATTACGCATCGGCCCCGCCCGGCCCACGCCGCCAACTCTGGCGTATCCCGGCCTGCTATGACCCGCCGCATGGGGAGGACATCGCCGAAATCGCGGCACTCTTGGGTTTGTCGCCCGCACAGATCATCGGCCTGCATCTCGGCGCGCGTTACCGTGTTTATATGTATGGCTTCGCGCCGGGATGGACCTTTCTTGGCGGGCTTCCGCCGGAACTCGCGATCCCGCGCCGGTCCGTGCCGCGCGCGCCCGCGCCGCCGGGATCCTTGCTGATCGCGGGCGGTCAGGCGCTCATTGCCGGCTGCGCCATGCCGACCGGCTGGTACGGAATCGGCCGCACGCCGGTCAACATGTTCGATTCCTCGCGCGC
>JBQTKC010000349.1:0-7806 GCA_052386575.1 Beijerinckiaceae bacterium | reverse complement strand
GCCACGTGCAACCGCTTGGCTCCGGCTTTGCGCTAGAGGCAAGCGCGGATACGTTCTTTCGCTTGCCGCCAATCCGGGTCCGGACGGACCGCGGCGAGGTCGCGGAATTTTTGCACGCGACAGGCGGGGCCCGGACGGGTGGCTTTGTTCCTCTCACCTTTCCGGTTCGCTGGCTGGCGCTTCCCTCCGTCCGCGGCTTGATCTTGCAGTTGATCGGCGGCCAGGATTTTCTACCGGTTCACGAAAGCCAAAGCTTTACTTACGAACATGAGCTGCGAATCGAAACCGGTTACGTCCTCGCGATCGAAGCGCGCCGCACCGCAACGCCGCCGCGAGTGATTTTAAAAATGACGGTTTCCACCGGCGAAGGAGAGATTTGCGCACGCGCCGAAACCGTCCTGCGCATCGTGCCGCTCAATTTGGAACCCGCATCATGAACGAAGCCGGAATGGAGTTGGCGCCGCCGGACTGGCCAAGGAGCGGGGACGTCATCCCCGCGCAAGATTTTGGGCCTTTTGCGCGGGAAGCGCTCGTGCGTTACTCGGCCGTTTCCGGCGACGACAATCCTCTGCACCTCGACCCCAAAGCCGCTCGGGCGGCCGGGCTCGCGGGGACGCCTGTCCATGGAATGCTGACGCTCTCCTGTTTCGAGCCTTTCATCTTGCGGTGGCGGCGCGATCTTTTTATCGCACGGCTATCGGGCAAGTTTTTGCGGCCGGTGCTGGCTGGCGAGGGCATCCGCGTGTCCGGCCGGGTCATCCGCGGGCGGAAGGTTCCAAGTCCGGAGCTCATTTTGCGGCTGACCGCGCGGATGCAAAGTAACGATCTTGTGGTTCTTGGGGAAGCGACGGTTTTGTACAAGATTCCCGGTCCGCTTGCCTGAGATGCGGCCGAAAACCATCCTCATTACCGGGGCATCGAGCGGTATTGGCCGGGCGCTTGCCCTCGCTTACGCCCGCGCGGGGGTATCCTTGTCTCTCGTCGGGCGCGACAGCGAACGGCTGGAGGCCGCCGCTGCTGCTGCCCGCGCGCAAGGCGCCGAAGTCAGCATCGGCCAATTGGATGTACGCGATCGCGACGCGATGGCGCACTGGATCATCGCGCAGGATTTGCGCCGGCCGTTCGATCTCGTCATCGCCAACGCGGGCATCACGACCGGCTTGGCGCCGAAAGACCTCGCCGAGGACCCGAACGCGGTTCGGGCGATTATCGGGACCAATCTTATCGGCGTTTTGAACACGGTCGAACCGTTGATCACACCAATGTGCGCGCGAGGGGCCGGCCAAATTGCCTTCGTTGGCTCGATTGCTGGCTTACGCGGCTTGCCCTTTGCTCCTTCCTATTGCGCGACCAAGGCGGCGGTCCATGCCTATAGCGAGTCCTTGCGCGGCCGCGTCGAGGCCCGAGGCGTTCGCGTCAGTCTCATCATCCCAGGCTTTGTGAAGACCCCCTTGAACGACAGCATCGACGCTATGAAACCGCTCGAAGTCAGCAGCACCGGCGCCGCCATCCTCATAAAACGCGGTCTCGAACGGGGCAGGGCGATAATTGCGTTTCCGAGGTCGCTTTATCTGTTGGCGCGCCTCGCGCGAATCTTGCCGGCGCGGCTCGTGGACAAAGTCATGGCGCGTTTCCAGGTCAGCGTTCCGCAAACGCAAGAGCGTATTCGTTAACGATTTCTTATGTCCTGCCCTGTCCGCTGGAAGCTCCTCCGCGCGGTCTCGAAGTTAAACAATCCAATCTTTCAAATTCTGCAACAAACTGTTGCAAATTGTTTGTTGTCAAAACCAGGCTTTTCGAATTCAAAGCTTGTGCAGTGTCCGTTCCTGCCGCTTATATAAGCGTTCTGGTTGCTTGCGCGACAAAGGGCTTCGGCGCGACGGACAGTGCGGGCAAAACGGCCGCTGAACGCGAAAAGACGCATGCAAATGCGCGGGCGCGGCGGGCGGAAAGCGGCCGTGGCACGGGGGCTTGGCTCTTGGTTTTCGTCGATCTGTTCCGGATTTTGTTCGAGATCGGTTGGCTCGCCGCCTCGTGCGGGCTTTTGTTTGTCGGCGGCGGCTTTCTGTTTCTCATCGGCGTCAATATTTTCGAGCAAGCGACCGGCAGGCTGCTCGGCAAGCCGCTTCCGTCAGCTGTGCTTGGCGATGCCGATCTACCACATGTAACCGTGCAGATCCCGGTTTTCAACGAACCCGCGATGGTCGCGGATTGCTTGCGATCCGCGGCGGCCCTCGATTGGCCCCGCGCAAAACTGCATCTCCAGCTTCTCGACGACAGCACCGACGCGACGGCGGCGATTGCGGACGTTGTCGTCTGCGAATTGCGTCGGCAAGGCTACGATATCTCGCATCTTCGCCGCGCCGGGCGGCAGGGCTATAAGGCGGGCGCCTTGGCCGCGGGCCTCGCAAACTCGCGTGCCCCCTATGTCGCCATTCTCGATGCCGATTTCCGGCCGCCGCCGAATTGGCTGCGGGCGACCGTCCCTGCCTTGATCGCCGATCCTAGCGCGAGCTTCGTGCAGTCGCGTTGCGAATTCGCGAACTACCGGACGAATTGGCTGACACGCGCGCAGGGTCTGATGTTCGACGCCCATTTCGTCATGGAGCAAGCCACGCGCTTTCGCGCCGGCTGGCTATTTCAATTCAACGGCACCGGCGGGGTTTGGCGTCGCGCGGCAATAGAGGCGGCCGGCGGCTGGCTGGGCTACTCGCTCTGCGAGGATCTCGATCTCACGGTGCGTGCCGAAATCGCCGGATGGCATGGTCTTTTCGCGATGGATCCAGCTGTGCCTGGGCTCGTCCCCGAAAAGGTTTCCCATTGGCAGGTCCAGCAGCGACGCTGGTCGAACGGATTTGTGCAGGTCGCCCGCAAGCTGCTCGGCGAGATCTGGATGGCCAACTGGCCGGTTTGGCGAAAGTTTTCGGCGAGTTTTCTCATTCTCATCCAGACGTTTTACCCTTGCGTCGCACTCGCCTTCCTTTGCTTCGGCCTTTCCGCGATCATCCGGGGCGGCGATCTCGCCCCCTATCTGCCGATCATCACAATGGCCGCGGCCATGGTCCTGGTCATCGGCATTGGGCTGACGCTCATGCCCTACATTATTTTGCGGCGGGGATCGCTTTGGCGCTATCTCGCGACACTCGCATCCCTGCCCCCGCTGATGATTTATGTCAGCCTCTCCAACACGCCGTCGATCCTAAAGACCGTTTTCGGGGCGACCGAAACCTGGAAACGCACGCCTAAAACGGCGCCCCTTGCGGACGTCTCATCGGCAACGGATCAGCTCACCGAGGCCTGATATCCGGCGCGCCGTTGCTGCGATCGACTCGCGTGTACAACGTGAATTGCGGGTCGAAGACAAACTTGAGCAACAGCCCGCCCCACGATTTATGCGTCTTAAGTCCAGAATAAAATTCCGGCGCCATTTGCGTCAGCCGCGGCAGACGCGACCAAGGCACGTCGGGAAAATCATGATGTTCGTTGTGATAGCCGATGTTGAGCGCGACGAGGTTTAAAGGACCGTAGTAATCAAACGTCTCCTGGCCCGGATCGGAGGTAAAATGCTCCTGGAGCCAGCGCGCGCCGAGCGGATGCAAGCCTCCAACCGAAAACCAGAAGGACGCAAAAAGATAGAGGAGCGCATTCGGGCCGAAGCAGGTCAAAATGGCAAGATCATAGAGAATAACGCAGCTGCCATTGACGAATGTCCAGCGGCCCCACATCGGCACGGAGCCTTTTAGACGGCCGAGGCGGATAAGTTGGAAGACCGGAAATAGAAACATCCATGCCGCCTTCCCAACCGCGCTTCCGCCAAACAGACGCGCTTCCCAATGACTAGGCAGATCGGCGTCGTAATCGTAATCGCCGAGATGCGAATGGTGCTTCATGTGATAGCAGCGAAATCCCATCGCGGTCGGGACCGTGTTTGGCAGATCGGCGAGGATCGCGGCCCATTTGTTCAGGACATTGGATTTAAAAATGCAATTGTGGGTCGCGTCGTGGATAACGACGAACATCGCATGATTGGCGAAGGCGCCGATACAAAAGGCGGCCGCCAAGGCCGCCCACCAATATGCGGGCCAAAGAACACCAAAGAGCGCGGCGATCGAGGTCTGACCCGCGACGACGGCAAGCGTGATCGCCGCCGTCCTCCGGTCATGGCCGATAAGTCCGGCGGCTTCCGGATGCGCCGCCAAAATGGCGCGGCGGCGCGGCGGATGCGGACGCTTTTTCGGCGTCGCGATGAAACCAGCATTTGCCGCCCCATGTTCCAGCCGGAAAGGCCGGGCATCCCATGATATTGAGTGAAGTCTCATGCGCCGATCATCCTCAGGCAATTTACAAAGTCAAGTTCAGCCAATGTGGAAAATTGCTTCGCACCAGAGATCAAGCGAGGCTTTTCTCATAAACACGATGCACCTTGTCGATGCGCGCGCCGGAAAGCTCGATTGGCCGGCGCATGCCGAGATTGTCCTCCAAAACCCAGCCGAATTCGACGTGCCCGATCGAACTCGATTTGCTGCGGCGGCGCATTTCCTCGATGAAAGCCAGAATGACCGCGCCGCCGGCGGCCTTGCGATGCAACGCCCGGCGGATGCCAAATAGCGCGAGCCGCCCGGAGGCAAAGGCGTGCTTCCTGATCCGCGAGAGAACGCGCGGCAACCCGAGCGGGAACAGACGGCCGCCGAGATCGGCGGTTATTTCATGCAGGTTCGGCAAGATGATACCGAAAGCCTGCGGCACGCCGTCGAGTACGATCATGAACCCTCCTTCCGGCGGCATCACCATTTTCAGCGCGCCGGCGCTCGACATGAACTCGGCGAGGGTAAAAGGCACAAAACCCCAATTTTCGCTCCAGGCATCGTTGAAAATATCGAGGATGATCGCCGCTTCTTGACCGAGGTTATTAAGATCGAGGGTTCTAATATTGAGCCTATCGCGCCATTCGGGACGCTCCACAATACCTTGGCGCGCCTGCCGGTCTTTCTCGCCGACATCGTAGCGGTAGGAAATGAGATCGCGCGCCTTTTTGTAACCCTGACGCTCCAGGCAACCGCTCAAATAGGCCGGGTTCCAAGGCATGAACACCATGGGCGCGGCTTCGAATCCTTGAACCAGCAGTCCCGTCTCGCTGTTCACGGACGGCGAAAATGGCCCATGCACGAGCGCGGCGCCGCGCAGGCGCAGCCAATCTTCCGCGGCCTGCGTCAGTGCGGCGACAACATCGTCGTCGTCAATCGCGTCGAGACAACCAAATTGCGCCCGGGAAGCGCCAAGCGGCGGATGAGCTTTGTCGTAGATCTGGGCGAAGATCCGGCCGGCCAGCTGGCCATCCTTGCGGGCGAGCCATGCTTGCGACTGGACAAGCTTGAAATGCGGATTGAGCTTAACCGCGAATAGGGTCCAGCGCTCGGCATCGAGAGGGGGAGCAAACCCTGGGCGATCCTTGTAGAGAAGGCGGGGCAACCGGCAAAAGGCGAGAAAGCGCCGCAGCCCATTCGCCGGAACAATCTCGATCTTGCGCCCGGTCCCGCTCATCGAATCAGCTTTGCTTCTAATTTAGCTCAGGGCGGCATGGGGCGGTACCGTCACCGGGATTCGAGCGAGTACACCCGGCCCACGCCACGAATCGCGCGCCGGACCCTGGCACCCTCGTCAGGTCGCGGCGCTCAACGATCGGGCAGGCACTTCGCGCGGGCTTTCCCGCTTGGCCAACAGATCCGTCACCCCCTTGATGTCGGCCTCGCTGTGCAACGCCGAAAGGAAAAAACGCAGTCGCGGCTGGTCTTTCGGCACGCCGATTTGGATGATCGGCGGCACATAATAGCCGTGATCCATCAGATGACTGGAAGCCGCCAATGTCTCAAAACTGTCCGAAAAAAGGACCGGAACCACGCCGCGCCCTATCGCAGGTCCCGTATCGAGCCCTACGTCATGGGCGAGCTCCATGAAAAGTTCGGCGTTTTGGCGCAACCGCTCGATCCGCCAAGTCTCTTCCTGCATCAGTTGCAGGGCGGCCGCCGCGGCCGCCGTTATAACGGGCGATAGGCCGACGCTATAGACAAAGCCCGGCAGCGTATAGCGCAGCCATTCGATCACCGCTGTCTTGCCCGCGACGAACCCGCCGCAAGACCCCAGTGTCTTCGATAACGTTCCGATTATGAGGTCGATTTGTTGCGGATCGACACCGGCGTGTTCCCAAAGCCCGCGCCCCTTTGCCCCCAGCACGCCGATCGAATGCGCCTCGTCGATCAACAGCCAAGCCATGCGCCGATTCTTGAGCGCGACTAGGCGAACGAGGTCGGCGATGTCGCCGTCCATGCTGTAGAGGCCCTCGGCGACGATCAGGGCGTTACGGTAATTGCCGCGCCTTTCGCGCAAGAGAAAATCGAGATGGTCGAGATCGTTGTGACGGAAAACAATGGTTTCGGCGGGAGTAGCCTTGGCCCCGCTAACAATGCTGTTATGCGACAGTTCATCGATGAAAAGCGCGTCGCGCGAACCTAGTATATAGGAAATCGTGGTCACGTTGGCGAGATAGCCGCTGACCAGGGCAAGCGCCGACTCGGCCCCGACAAATTTGGCGATGCTCGCTTCAAGCTGGCGATGCGTCGATCGTTCGCCGCCGACCAGGCGGGAGCCCAGCGCGCCAATCCCCAACAAGTCCAGAGCCGCCGCCGCCGCGGCCTTCACCCTTGGATGCGACGCGAGTCCCAGATAATCGTAATTGGCGAAGCTGACGAAACGCCGGCCGGGTGCCTCGCATTCCCGGCGCAAACTGTCGATCGGCGCGAAAAACGGGTCTCCGCCGTCAAGGTAAGCCTTTCCGGCGAGCCGGAAGCGCTTCGCGGCATATTCGGCGAGGCTGTTGAACTTTTGCACTTTGCGTTCGGTGGTCCAGGCAGGTTCACGAAACGATTGGAAAGTCCGGCGGCTTGGCGGCGGCAGTCGCGCGCCGCTTGTTGGGCGTCCTGGGTCGCACCGATCCAGTATGCGCGAATCGTGGCATAGCATAAGCATTGGAAGCAGCAAAAGGGGATCGGCGCGCAAGGCCGGGAGACCACTGCCTCCGCCCCTGTGGAAATAAAAGAAAGCTATTTCTTATCATAAACTTACAACCTATTGTCAATTCCGGTTACAAATCGTAACAAAGCCGGATTCGCGGCCTGGGAAGCTCCGCGCAAGTAAACTCTGCGCCGCCTTTTCGCGGAGCGAATCAAGGATATTGTGACGGGCGGACCATTGGCCGCGTTGTGGGCCGTTAAATACGTCAGGGATTCGCCACGATGGGATCGAGGCCCGGCGCTCCGGCGTGCGCGGGCACGCTTGTTTCGGCCGTCCGTGCCATGGACGCGAGCATCGCGGCGACCGCCGATGCCGCCTCGCCGGCGATCGCCTTGCGGCTTTCTCCCCGCGCGCAGGCGAGCGGCCTGCCAAACGCGAGATCGCAGCGGATCGGTTCGCCCTTGAGAAGCGACCAGAGGTGGGGAAGCAAGGTCGCTTCGCCGAACCAAGCCGCCGCGGGGGATGAATAGCGGATCGCGACAGGTTGCACGCAAACCGTCTCGATACCGCTTGCCGTGGCGAGAAAATCGCGCACGGCGGCGAAATGCGAGCTGTGAAATTTGCCAAGCGCCGAGCCGTCGCCGGTCGTACCCTCCGGGAAAAGCAGCATGGGGCGGCCCGCGAGCATTCGCCGCGCCATCGCCGCGTTCGCGGCGGGGATCGACCGCCGCCGACGGCGATCGAAAAAGACGGTTTCTTGCAGCAGCGAGAAAGAGGAGACGACCGGCCACGCTTCGA
>JBQTKC010000348.1:0-20078 GCA_052386575.1 Beijerinckiaceae bacterium | reverse complement strand
GTGATCACGATCGTATCGTGCTCGGTTGGTTTTCGTCCACATCGGCGGCTCCTCCTCGAATCAGGCCGCCTCCCTTGAATCACAAATGATTCATATGATTCAACAACTTTCGAGACGGACACTTAGTAAGCGCGATGACAACTTGGCAACGCTCAAGACCGACACGGCGAACCTCAAATGGTTGATGGGCTTTGTGCTCGCCTTTAAGGTGGCGATTTTCGCCAAACTGTTCTTGCATTGATGGCACAAGACAGGTCAAATCCTTGAACCGTCGCCTTTGCCGCGCGGGGATAGCCGCCCATGGTCGCAATCAAAAGCCATGAAGCCGAGCGTTTTCTCGCCCGCCCGGCGCCGCACATATTTCTCTACCTTGTTTTTGGAACCGACGCCGGGCTTGTCGCCGAGCGGGCGCGGAGAATTATTTTTCGCGCGGTGGATGATCCGAAGGACCCTTTTCAACATGTCCGGATCGGCGGCGACGAGCTTGCCAATGATCCTGCGCGGCTCGCCGACGAGGCCAATACCATTCCTCTGTTCGGCGGAAGGCGAGCAATCTGGATCGAGGTGCAGGGCAAGGCGTTCCCAACCGCGCTCGAGCCGCTTCTCAGGGCGCCCCCGCGCGATTGCACGATTGTCATCGAAGCCGGCGCGTTGAAGAAGGACGCGGCCTTGCGGACGCTTTGCGAGCGCGAAAGAAACGCCGCGGCGATCCAATGCTATCCCGACACGCCCAAGGACATCGCGCAATTGATCGATGCCGAGGTTGGCGCGGCGAATCTGTCGATCGCGCCGGATGCCAAGGCGTTTCTCGTTTCCCAGCTCGGCCAGGACCGGCTTTCGACGAGATCTGAACTTGGAAAGCTCGTGCTTTACGCGCATGGCGCGGGCGAAATCACCCTCGATCATGTCGCGGCCATTGTCTGCGACGCGTCGAACCTCATTTTGAACGAGGCGGTGGACGCGGTCTTCAATGGCGGCCTCGCCGCGCTCGATGCGCGCCTGCGCCATATTTTTGCGGGAGCCAGCGATTACCATGCGCTGCTCGCGGCGGCGCTGCGCCACGCGCTGGACCTGCATCGCGCCCGGCGCGACGCGGAGGATGGGCCTTGCGAAGGCTCGGGTTTCGCCAGCGCGGGGTTTCGGCAAAAAGAGTCTTTCGAGCGGCACCTGCGGGCTTGGACGCGGCCAAATCTCGGCCGGGCAATCGACACCCTCGGCGAGGCAGTTTTATGGGTGCGGCGAGAGCCGAAACTTGGGCCATCGTTCGCCGCGCGGGCGCTCTGGACGATCGCGGAGACCGCGCGGAGCAAGGCCGCCACGCGATGAGTTCGCGCCTGGCGAAAGAGTCTCACCTGACCGTCAGCACCGCCTTGCGCGCAAGACGCGGCAACAGCCGGCGCAGATCGTCGAGGCGAAGCGCGATACAGCCTCCGGTCGGCGCGAAATCCGGCCCCGCGCAATGCAAAAAAATCGCGCTGCCGCGATTTTTGCGGCGCGGTTGGAAATTGTAATCTAGGACAATCACAAGATCGTAGAGGCAATCCGCGCGCCAGAGTTTTTCGTGGCTCGCCCGGCATGGCAATGCCACGCGCCGGTTGTAGAGCGCGCTTTCGGGATCGTCGCACCAGCCATCGCTTGGCGAGGCCAGGCGCATCGGTAAAGCCCACGCTTCGCGTAAAATCCTATCCTTGCGGAAAAAGCCGCCGAGGAAGCGAAAGGCTCCAGAAGGCGTCGCGCGATCGCCCTCCCGCTTGTCTTGCCTTATCCCCGCCCGCCCGATTGCGCAGCGTGCCACGACAGACCCAGCGCGAAACCTCCCAAGAGAAAATTCTTGCGCTTGCGACACGCGCGGCATGCGGGTTACAACTATAGAGCTCAGCCTACGCTTGACCTCGCCCTGCCTGCGCGCAACATATTTTGCCAGTTTTTTTGCAACCAGCTTCATGCAAGTCTATGCTTCGGTTGAGAATGATTCGCCGGTGTGATTCAACCGGTCTGGTTTAGCGCATTTTCTCGGCGCGCGCCAAACATGACCGGGTTCAACGGCTCCGGCTGTCACGCCGCATATGCGTTCTTAGGCCTGCCTCGCGTGAGATGAGCAAAGGAGTTTCGAGTAGAACCGTGGATGCAATATGAAGCGAGGCGCCGCCGCGCCGCCGCCGGAACCCACTTTAATCCGTGCTGGTATTTGAAAAGACGCAAGCCCGCTTCTTCAAGGAAAGGTTCATGGCCCCGGCTCTTAAGATCCTGATTGCCGACGACGACGCCGATTTGCGCGCGGCGTTGGCTGAGCAGCTTGCCTTGCACGAAGAATTCGTGGCCGTTCAGACGGATACGGCGCAGGGCGCGCTCAACATGGTTCGCGAACAGACACCCGACCTCGTCATCATGGATGTCGGTTTGCCAGATGCGGATGGACGCGCGGCGGTCCGGCAAATGCGCCAGGAAGGATTCAAGAATCCGGTGATCATGCTGACCGCGCATGGTTCGGAAACCGACACGGTCGAGGGATTCGATGCCGGGGCCAATGATTATGTGACGAAGCCGTTTCGCTTCGCCGAACTGCTCGCGCGGATCCGCGCCCATTTGCGCCAGCGTGAGTCGAACGAAGAGGCGCTGTTCCGGATCGGCCCTTATACGTTCCAGCCGGGTGCCAAGCATCTGATCGGCGAAAAAGGCAATAAGCTTAGGCTGACGGAAAAGGAAACCGCCATTCTGCGGTTTCTTTATCGCGCCGGACAGGGAGTCATCTCGCGGGAAGTGTTGTTGCGCGAAGTCTGGGGCTACAATGCGAATGTCACGACCCACACGCTGGAGACGCATATTTACAGGCTTCGCCAGAAGATCGAACGCGACCCGGCGAAGGCGCAACTCCTGGTTACGTCGGCGGGCGGTTATAAGCTGATCCCCTAAACCCGCTTACCGCCAGGGAAACGCCGGCATGGGATTGGAAGACGACATCGGCAAACTGGCGCGCATTCCGGCGTTTGCGGGGATCGAACCGGAAGCGCTGAGGTTGATCGCTTTTTCCGCCGAAACACGAATTCTGCGCGCTGGCGACGTATTGTTTCGCCGCGACGAAGCTTCCAATGACGGGTTCGTGGTGCTCGCCGGATCGATCGCGATGGACGCTTCCGGCGATGGCGCAGCGGCGGCGCGCATCATCCGGCCGCCCGCGCTCATCGGCGATCTTGCGCTGCTGGCGCAAACACGGCGTCCGGCGACGGCCATCGCGCGCGAACCATCGACCGTTCTGCGGATTTCGCGGCCGCTTTTCCGGCGTGTCCTGCATGAGTTCCCGCGGAGTGCGGAATGGCTGCGGCAATTCATGGGCGCAAGGCTCCATCAATTCATTGGCGAACTTAGCGCCGTGCGCCGCAATACGCTTAACCCGGCAGGCGGCGAAAAAGGCGAATAAAGCGGTTCCCCGCGTCCGCGTGCAACGCGCCTCGCTGCTCCATCCACGCACCATTCTTCGCATGGCCAACTTGTCTAAGCCGTTACCGGCGCTATCTTTCATTTGGCGGGTCCGCGCCGCGCCTTGCGTGGCTGGCGTACACGGAGGATTGAAGTGATACGGTTTCCGGCTGAAGAGCTCGTTGGCCGCGTCCTTGCGAGGAGGCGCAAAGCCGACGAAGCAATCCAGAGGCAGTCTGCGACCTCTGGATTGCTTCGCCTTCGGCTCGCAATGACGGAGAGTCAATCAGCCGGAAACCGTATGATACCCAAGGTTTCCGGCCGCGTTGCCGCGACCGCAATTGCGGCGGCGGTTGTCGCGGCGACGCCGGTGGTGGCACAGCACGGGGCCGGCATGCGAACGGGCCGCCAGGTTTTCGCCGGCGGCGCTCCGCTCGCAAACCCGCGTATCGTTGGCGGATTCCATGCTCCCGCTTGCTGCCGGCATCCTCGCCAATTCCACAATTTCGCATTTGTTGCCCGGCCGATGTATTACGCCTACGGAACGTACGGCAACTACTGCTGGCAGCAAGTATGGACCCCGTCCGGCTGGCAATGGGCTGACGTCTGCGCTGGCGACTTTGCCTTCACCCACTAGCCGTCGCGCAAATTCTCGTTTTGCGGCTCGGACAACAAGCGCTTCGCGCATTCGCCGTTCGCCGATATCTTGGAACAAGGGCTTTGCCTACCGCCCTGGCGGTTTGAACGACTTGCTGAGGGCCCCGGCTGATTTAAACGCCTTCATCGCGTCCTTGGTGCTCAACGCGACTGACGTCCTGAGGTAGGAAGTCCCGCCAGACGCCGCCCCCGCGATCAGCGCGGAAGCCATGACCTCTTCGCTCGGCGCCTCGCTTATTGAGAGGAAATCGTATTCGCCGAACGTGAAGTACAGGGCAAGCAGCTTGCCTCCCGCCTTTTCCATGAGTTCGGCGACGGCCTTCTCCCGGTTTTCGGGATTGGCCACCATGCCCTTGACCGCATCGGACGTGTACCGTCCCTGGGTGATATAGATTGGCATCGATTCCTCCCTTTCCTGTCCATTTGCTTGCGGATTGCGCAAACTTACTTAGTCGCCTTTTGCCGGTTTGCTAGTAGCGCGGAAACGGGATCGGCACCGGCCGTCAAGCGGAAATGTGAAAAATCGGGGCCGAGGCTGCAAAAGTAAGTAACGCCCCGACCTAACAGGCTTTAGGCCGAAAGCCGAACCGGCCGGCGACGAATAAGAGATGAAACGGCAAGACTCGATTCAAGCCGAACGGAAGGCAGCACTCATTCTCACGCGAACCGCACTTCGCGCAACGCCGCGCGTACTTGATCGGGCTGCCGGTCCTTTCCTGCCGGTTCCCGTTAGGGCAGGGCGCTGCCGCGCCGCGCTAGCCGCATCGGCGAGGAGCAAGATCAAATCATTGCCCAGACCGAAATAGACGGGAGCTTTGCAAGCGTGGATTATACATGGTGCAGCGCGATGATTAGAATCACACCCAAAACGGCGATTATTATAAAGCCTACCGCTTCGCGGTGGTCGGAAGTCTGGCGCATAGCCCGGCACTCCTTGGATTGCCGCCGGTTTTCAGCGTCATTTTGCCTCCTCTCCGCTCTCCTGACAAGGCCGCTGTATTTGGAAAAATCCGAGCGGTTCGCGGGCGGACGCCGGAAAGGCCAGCAAAATGGAACAGGAGTGAAATCATTGGCCAAAGGGAATCGAACGCTTGTTTTCGCCGTGGAATGGGCGTAACGCACGTTTTTCCGCGCTTCTGCGAACGGCCATAGGATCAGGCTTCGGCCCAGCTGGCGGCTTCTTGCGCACCTAACCTGGCGGTACCGAAAACTTCACCTTCTTGGCGGCCGTCCGAGAATCGGTCCAAAATTGTCGTGCCGCCTCGCGATGGCTTGGCCCGTCAATCTGAACCGGCTGTTTGCTCCGGCGGCTACAAAGTCGCCGGGGGGGGGGGTCACGCGGCGCAAGGCTTCCAAGCAACTCGTCATCGCCTGGCGGCGCGCGCCGTTGGCAAAAAGAAGATGAGCCACTTCATCGAACGCGCATCTTGGCAAAACCGCCAAGGCCGCGCGGGGGTCAATCGGCGGCGCCCGCTTCGCGCTTTTCACATCTAAGCGGGACATTCCCCTCGCACACCTACTCCCATGGACCTGAATTCGTCGACAAGCGCCTGCATCCCATTTTCGATCTCCACGGTCGCGCGCCACCCCAGCAATTGAAAAGCGCGCCGCGGATTCCCCACAAATCGGCTCACATTGTAGTTGTGGGAGGCGTACTCGAAGACTGGCGAAGGCGAGTTTGCACACCTGATCGCAAGACGCGCGAGTTCGGCGAGGGTCGTCGGGCGACCAGTCACGAAATGGAGAATGGGGAGATCATCTGTGCCATGCGCGAGGAGATCAACGACGCTCATCAGGCCTTGCACGACGTCTGATATGTGCGTGAAATCAAACGCATTTTCTCTACCATAAACGTGCAGCGGAAGGCCCTCCAGAGCGCGTCGCGCAAAGGCCGGCGCAGCGCGGTCTTCATGGTCCCGGCAACTTCCGTAGACGTTCGCGAGACGAACAATGGAGACGCGGGCTCCACGCCGGCGCGCATTCAGCACAAGTTGCTCCGCATCCGCTTTGGATCGTCCATACACGTTCACAGGGCTTGGACAATCATCCTCCAGGACGGGGAGCCGTTCGGGTTCTCCATAGACCTCGCGGCTGCTGCTGAACAATACCCATGGCTTACTTGGCGACTTTTCAGCAACGCTCAGCACATTAGCCGTGCCGGCCACATTCGTTTGAGCGCAAAGTTCGGGATCCTTTTCCCCCCAAGCGACGCGCGACACCGCGGCTAGATGCACTATTCCAACACATCTTTCCGCCGCCTTCCGCAGAGCATCGACATCACGAATATCGCCGTGACCCGGCCGTCCGGGCTCAATGCTGCAATCGAATTCAACGACATCGAAATGCGCAGCAATCAGCGCCGACGTTAGCGCCGATCCCACAAGCCCTCTGGCACCCGTGACGAGAATACGAACAGTCAAATTCCACCTATCGTTTCCATCGAGATTGGCAGCTCGCCGATTTCCAGCCCGATTGCCTGGCGGTCACACGCTCGGCCGCAAACCTGTTCCGTTACAATACGGTTCCGTCTGGGCGAATTGAGGCAGCGCCCTGTCTTCCAGCATTCGATCGTCGGCGGCCATTCGCTTCAATCTGGAATTCACCAATGTGGAAGGGTTGGTGTGTCCGGCTTCCGGATTCATGGGTAGAAACGCCGTCGCACGATTTTTTGATGCGGGACCGATGGATCGGACGCGCATTGCTTTCCGTATCGCGTCGAGAGGCAAGTCCTTCGCCACGAAGATGACCGCGGAGGCTGGATCGTTCAAGAGCAGCGTCCAGTAGGCTCGCATGGCAGGCATAAGCCTATTGGCCATTAGAAAGTTTTTTGCGGCAAAGCGATGCGATTTCGCGGTGGCCCATCGTCTGATGCGAGGCGGGAAATGAGAGTTCTTTTCGATGTGCCGCGCTACGACCGCGATCAGGCTTTGCGCCATCTGACACCGATCGCTCGACATTCTCTCCTCGTGCACGCGATATCCAACGAGGAACAAACTAACTGCTTCGATCCGATAGCGTGCGGCGAGCTTGAGTTCGAAATCGAGATCCTCGCAACCACCTATGCCAGCCGCTGCGTAGGACGAATCGTAACCGCCGACGGAAAGCGCGGCATCCCGTCGAACCAACAGCGTGCTGCCATTTCCCACCAAATTTATGGCGATGTGGCGAGCCAGAATAAATCCGCGGCATTCGACGAAGCGTCCATTATGGATGACCCGATCCTCCTCGTCAATTGACCGGGAGTATGCATAGACGGCGGCCCAAGTCGGATCCGATGCATGGGCGTTCAAGGCCTGCAGCTGGCGCTCGATCTTAGTAGGATGCCATAAATCGTCGGCATCCAGGAACGCAAGATACGTCCCTCGCGCATCTTCAATCCCGCGGTTTCGTGCCCTGGCGACACCGCGGTTCACGGTGCCAATCAATCGGACGCGACTGTCTTCAACGGTAAAGCTTTCGACAATATGCCGGGTCTGGTCCGTGGAACCGTCATCAACGACGATTATCTCGATGTTTCCGTGGGTTTGATTGAGAGCCGAGCGAAGCGTTCGCGCAATATACCGTTGCGCATTATAAGCTGGTATCACGACCGATACAAGACTAATCATATTGCTGAGCGAGTTCACTGTCCCTCCATGCTGTTGTTTAGTTTAATATTTTAATTTAATAAGACAGATGAGGGTCAAACAATCGCATAGGCTTAAGCCATTTCCATTTATTTTGCGTTTTATCTGAGCGAATATAAAACCTGCCATCCAAATCTCCCGTAACCCGCGTTTCGCTTTTGACAGCAGACTCTTCAGTAACTTGTAAAGTAAATTTTTTTACGGTGCCGCGCAGCCTAACTGCAGCCGTTGTGGACCAACCAAGTGTAGCTGGACCTGCCTTGTAGGGCTATAGTCCGTTTGCGTCATAACCCGAAAATACTTGAGTAAAACTGATCGAAGCTCGGAACCCCGTTCGGCGCCACGGGACTTTTCCACCCAGGAAGGTGAGCGTGGCGCCCGCGAATCGCCCGCATGCGGCGTAGCATCTGTTGGGCGTCACCTCCCCGGGCGTATCTGAGCCGCCTGCTGATCCGCGAATGTGATTGGTGCAAACCGCATCGTTGGTTTTTGCAAGGCTTCGGCGGTCGCCTCGGCGGCGGCGGCGGCTTGCATTGCCCGTCTCCACCATTGCGGTCGCCGCAGATCTTGCGATCATTCGGCAACCAGGGAAGGGGCCAGCGACTCACCAGCAATTCGGCGGCCGGGCGAGCGCTTCACGATAGAGCGTCTCATATTCGCGTACTTGATGGGGCCATGCCAGTGCTTCTGCGCGGCTGCGAGCGCATCGGCCCATTTTGAGTCTCGCGTCTACATCTCCGGCGAGCCGCGTCAGCGCCTCGACGAAACCAGGCAAGCGATTGCCGTCCACCAAAATGCCTTCGCCGCCTGGAAGATAGGCGCGCACCGCTTCAAGGTCCGTTGCGACGACGGGCAGGCCGCTCGCGATGCCTTCAAGAAGCGCATTGTTCGCCGTTGACTGAACGAGCGGAAGGAAGAGGACGTCAACCGCACGGTAGAGGCTGGCCAGTGCCGCATCGTCGATGGCGCTGTGGGTGCGGACGTTGGGCAAGCCGTCAATTGCGATGGGCCTGTTTGTTACGACATCGAACGCGACTGTCCTCATGGCGCTTGCGACAGCACGGAACACTTCCCAGTCTCGAAGCCAATGCCCCACGGTTATGCAGCGAATGGTATTCGACCGGTTGCGTGTAGGTGCCGAATGGAAGAACTCGGTATCGATTCCATGCAGGATGATATGCAGCCGGTCCTCGGCTACGTGTTGTTTGAAATAGGGCAGCTGGGAGGGTGACATGAGTACAACTTGATCGAACCTGCGCAAGAACTTCGGATTCAGCAATTTGGTTGCGACATCCGGGGGCTGGTGAAAAGTCGCCACCGTTCGAACATGCTTAAGGCGGGCGAGCCTCAAGAGGCGCGGAAGAAATTGCCCAGAGTGCTCGCCGTCGAGAAAATGGACTATGTCGACTTGACCAGCCAGACAATGGGCAAAGGCGATAAGCTCCGCATGGAGATCGCTCATCTTGTACCAGGGCATCTGTCCGCGGCGGATGAAGTACTTGATCCCTGGCCTCAGCGGCTTTAGCCAGAGCGGTAGGCCGTCGTTGCTGTCGGGCGCACCGTGCAAGACGGTGCGATAGCGCTCGCGATCGAGGTGGCGAACGAACTGCGCATAGCCCGAGTGACCGCCCCAATGGGGATAGAGTGTGTGCTCAAATCTAATGCGGATCGGCTGTTCAGCGATGGGCGGCACCGAGAAGGCCCATGATATATCCGATGTCAATGAGCGCGAAGCATTTGAGCTTAAAGGCATCCGGACTTGTAGCGGGAAAGATCAGCGCGATAATCCGGCTGCGGGAGCGCAAGAACGTCCTCATTCTGGCGAGCGCAAGCAAAATGCGTCCGGCAGGCGAGGGTGTCCGCTCGATCAATTGCATGACGGCATCCGATACACCCTGCCAATAAAACCGTTGCAGGAACCATTCGCGATTGAGGCGCGACGGCGGTACGAGATGTTCGATCGCGATCGATGGCACGTAGCGGCATTGATAGCCCCGCCGCATCACCTCTTTCTGAAGGAAGACATCGCCGCTCGAGATCAGCTTGTCGCCCACACGGTCGAGCCAGGGATGAAACCCGCCGATCTCGGAGAGAACGGCTTTCGGGACGGCCATGTTGGCGCCGACGAGCCACTCACGCCCTATGTCTTCAATGATTTTTTCCGACGGCCCCCAATCGACAATCGTGAGCGAGCCGGCAATCTCGTTAGAGAGCCACGGTGGACGGGCTCCTTGCCAAATGGGATCGACGCGCCCGCCAATCACACCCGCCGACTTTGGCCAGCGCTCGAAAGCATCAAAGATGGCTCGAAGCCACAAAGGCTGGGCGATGGCATCGTCGTCGAAAAAAGCGATATAGCGGCCGGCTGCATTCTGCCAGCCAGTGTTGCGGGCGATGCAGAGCCCAAGGCGGGTTTCCCGAAAGTAGCGGACAGGGGCTATCTCCTGAAAGCTTCGCGCGATTTCCGGCGTCCGGTCGGTCGAGGCATTGTCGACGACGATGACCTCATAATCCGCCGCCGGGAACTCCTGCCGGACGAGACTAGCCATGGCTTTCTCGAAGAGATCCGCACGATTGCGCGTGCACAGAATGACTGAGATCAAGGGGCCCTCGACGTTGCGCGCATGCTCTGAGGTCGTCATTGTCGCACTCCCTTGCTGCGTAAGCCTACCCTTAGGCTGAGTATCTTGAGAGCCATCAAGCGGGCAATGGCGTGCAAGGTCCGCCCCGGATGCAGGACATTTGTCTTGATGCAGTGATAGCAAAGCCGCAGGGAAGGCTCGAGCTCATGCGCAGGCCCCGGAAGAGGCACATAATCTTCAACAAGGTTGAGCGCAGCTTGCGTGCCGGGGCTTGCGAGCCGGGAAAGGACCTCGGCCCGAATGGAGCGAAGCGCCGAGGCTCTTGGCCAATCATCCTTGACCCTTTCCGAATGCCGGGTTGCAAGCGCCTCGGGGATGGTGACGGCCAACCAGCCCTTGATCATGACCGCATTCGCTGCGTCCCAGATATCATATTCGCGCGGAAGGCCTGGACGAAACGGGGGTTCTGTTCCCAACGCCTCGGCCCGGAACGCACTCGCCGGCGGCACATCATTGTCCACAAGCTGATTTGCCTGCTCGGGGCAGGGCCGAGCCTCTAGCGTTTCCGATCCAGCCGTCCGTCCGGTCCACGGCGCGACGATCCCTACCTCGGGACGATGCGTAAGTGTCGCCTCATAGCGCTCAAGACAGCGCGGGGCGAGCACGTCATAAGAATCAAGAAACAAGAAGTAGCCGTATTCGCCCTTCGGCAATAAAGCCTTGAAGCCAGCATTCCAGGCTTCCGTTCCGCGACATTGGGGTTGCAATAGGACGTGGATCCCGCGCTCAGCCAATTGCTGGGCCAACGCATGGTTTGTGCTGGAGGGCTGGACCGCGCTCACCAAGGCGACGGCGCGCGGCAAAATGGTCTGAGCATCGATGGATCGAAGGACAGGCTCGGCATCCTCAAGCGCCTCGACACGTACGACGATGGCGCCCCCCCTGGCTGAGGAGTGCGCACTGGGACGTTCGCATTCCCGCGATGGCGATAGCAGGGGTGACGCGGCAAGGGAAAGGGAGCGCTGTGCGCCAAGGCGGACCAAATGCGCCCGGAAAGTCAGCTGCGCGTTCACGATTGCCTCGTTGTCGCAGATCTTCCGAATGGATTGAGCGGCGGCCTCGCCCATTGCGGCGCGTTCGCCGGGAGCGGCGGAAAGACATCGACGCAGGGCGGTTGCGAGACCGTCGACCATGCCGGATACCCCGGTGTCGGGTGCAAGCCAGCCTGAGCGGCCGTCTTCAATGAGCTCGGCCATCCCGCCGAGACTCGTTGCAATGACCGGCAGACCCGAGCTCATCGCCTCGATGCAGACGTTGGGAAAGTTCTCCCAACGGGACGGAACAACGGCTGCCTTTGCGGCGGCCAGATAACGCGCAAGGTCTTCCCGTGATTTCGAGCCGTGAAAGCGGAATCGGGGCTTAAGCTCACGCGGCAGCCGGCCGCGCAGGGCACTTCGAAGGCCCCAGTTGTCCGCGCCGACAAAATCAAAATGAACGGTTGGATTTTCGAGGGCTACCCGTGTCGCCGCCTCCATCCATTCGGCGATACCCTTGCGCGGCTCGAGCCTGCCGACAAAGCAGATGCTGCCCTCGGCCCATATTTTGGTGCTGCGCTCGATCACGGGCGTAAAGCCGGCAGGCAATCGAATGACCTTGATACTCGACAGCGCCAACTCATATTGCTTGCTGCATTGGCTCGCAAAATAATTGCTCGGGCACAGCAGTCCGTCCGCGGACCGGATACAGAACTCCTCCATCCGTTTCATCAACATGTAGGCGGGGGGGACAGATTGCGCCCCGTTGAAACGGCGAATGATGTGGCTCGTTGAATGGAGATGAACGATGCAGGGCGGCTGATGGCGTGGTCCCATGCCGATCGCGCGCCGAAGGAGCAGGTAATAGAGCGGCGCCTCCCATTCCTGGCCTTCCACTACGTCGATGCCTTCTTCGGCGATCAGTTGCTCGGCGAGAAATGCGGCGTGCCAAGCGAACCACTGACTGGGAAATGTGGAGTTCTTTAAGCCTTCGCGCTCGCGTATAAGCCGTTCCGCCGCACCAGGCTCCGCATTCCTTGGCAGATCATTAGCGCCAACCCGATGCACAATGAGGCGGCCGTCCCAAAAACTCTCGCGTTCTTCCGGCGCGCCAGGCCAGCGTTCGCCAATGACATGTACAATCTCTCCTCGCTCGGCCAGCAGTCGCGCAAGATTAGCAACATAGGCACCGATCCCGCCCGGCGCATAGGAAGCGGGCGGATATTCACGGCTCACGATGAGATGTTTCATGGCGTCACCGTATGGTCCATGCGGGTGAGTGCGCGGCATGCCAGCTCAAGTGCATTCGCGGCGTCTTCGTGCATCTTGGGGCTAGGATAATACCAGTTGTGGGTCCAGGGCTTGGGCTGCCAAGGATCGGAGATTGTGGTCTTCTCCTTGGTAAACCGGTCGACCAAGATTTGCGGCAAGCCTCTTTTCGTGGTGCACTCGACGTAACGGTCGCACTGCCGCTTCACGGCGGAGACCATTTCCTCATTCACAAGCTGCGGAAAATCCCCGAACAGCTTTGACAAGCTTTCAAAGCCGAGCTTATAGGCTGGCTTGCGTGCCGCAAACCAGAATAAGATCTTGGGAACGCGAATGGCCGACAGGAGCTTGCCATAGCTTGCGCACCAACTCTGTCGTGTCTCCTCGACAATCCTCAAGACGAAGTCTTTTGGCTCCGTCCTGAGGAGTTCGTCGAACGCCTGATCGCAACCGATGTCGGCGCCGTCGCTCAGCCGCCTGTAGTATCCAACCCCCTCGCTCGCAAAGAGAGAATTGCCATCTGAGCGGCCAGACATCACCTGGATCACGACAAAACAGGCTCCGTTAAGATAGGTGACGAGGCGCTCATTCTCGCCGCAAAAGAATGCCGGACCCGCACCGCCATGGCTGATGTTGAGGACCGGCATGGATAGCCGCTCGTTTAGGATAGTGGGAAAAGGGCGCGCGCAAAATCGCCCAAATGTCTGCGCGGCCCCGAGGCAGACAAAATAGCCGCCCTTATGCAAGTGTTCCGGGCGGGGCCCGCGTATGAAGAGCGGACGTTTGGTTGACCGGTCGATAACTCTCTCGTCCAGACAAAATGGCTGATAATCCACAATCCGCCAGTCCGGTTCCTGATACTCGGCCGCCATTCCCGTCCCGCTGCTTTATCCTGCTTTCGATCCCATTCAAGCAACCGCATCGAAAAAATCTGCCCATTCTGTCTTTGCGAATGCGCGCTTGAGCTCATTATAGTTCGCGATGGCGCGGGACAGGGGAAGCGTCCTCTGCCGCACCATCCGGGTGTTAAGCTTTTCCTTATTCAGTCCTAAGAATTTTTCGACGCTTGCCATCTCGGCGTCGCTGTCCAATGCCAAATCCTCGTAGTAGATTTCCTTGACTTTGTGTCTTGCGAAGAAGGTTTTGCAATCGTTCTCAAGCGAACGTACCCATTGAAAATGCTTTCGGCAATCTTCGATTTCGAGACAGATAGGCTTGGGCTCCCGCTCTGCGGGTTCCGTAACCGACCACACATCGGTGTCATGGGCAAGCTTGAGCGACAAATATTGTTCCAGAATGTTACGCCGCTTGATGTGAAGGATATGTATGTCGGGATTCTGGGCCAGGTACTCCCATATAGCGCTATACGGTGCATTGCGCGCATGGTAATAGAAGAGCTTGAATCCTACGGCGGCGTAACTTTGCGGCCACCTCCGGAAAACGCTCGTGTGGAGAAATCTCTGGGGATCCGCCCTGTAAAGCGCGAGGAGCTTTGCGCTCTTATAGGTAAGAAAAGGCGGTACGTCCCAGCCAATCCCTTCGGGTGACCTGAACAACTCACCAAACGCCAAAACCTGGCTGTGGGCATTGAGCAGATTGATGAGCAGCGTCGAGCCCGTCCGGGCTGTGCCGACGATCACGAACCTCCTGTAGTGCGTGGATCCAGTCAAGGACCTTATATTGAGCGCCGTTCTGGCCAGCCGATACTTCGTAGCTACCGGGAAGAATGTATCGAGCGCATTCATGAGACAATGGCCTAGGGTTCGGCGTAGCTATGCTTTTCGGGCGGGCACGGCTTAGTAAACATCGCGGTGAAGTGTCCGTCTGCTCTCAACAGTGCTTGCGGGGGGCCCTGCTCGACGAGCTTACCACCGTTAAGCACTATGACGTGATCGGCGTGTTCGATCGTGGCGTGCCTGTGCGCGACGACGATGACGATACGCGTTTCAGCAAAACGTTTGAGTATTTTTTGAAGCGTGCGTTCGGTTAACGTATCCAATGCATTCGTCGCCTCATCGAGGAGAATCATGTCAGGGTCTCGAATGAGCGCGCGCGCCAAAGCAATGCGCTGCCGCTGGCCTCCAGAAATCTGCGTTCCCCGCTCCCCAACGATGGTGTTATAGCCGTTAGGGAGCTCGCGCACGAACGAATCGGCGCAAGCAAGCCGCGCAGCCTCGATCAGCTCGTTTTCCGTCGCATCCAGGCGGCCAAACAGGATGTTAGCGCGCACCGTGTCGTCGAATATGTAAGGGTCCTGGGTAACCACCGCGATGCGAGATCGCCAACTGGCGGGCTCGATTTCGCGCAGGGGAACGCCATCGACCAAGATCAACCCTTGTTGCGGCTCTTGAAATCGCAAGAGCAAATCGAGCAGCGTCGATTTTCCGGCGCCAGAGGCGCCGACAATTGCAACCAAGGAGCCTTTTCGCGCTTCAAATGAGATATTCAAGAGTGCTGGGGATGGTGCGCCGTCGTAGGCAAAGGTCACGCCTTGGAACGCTACGCCATGCCTCATATGCGTGAAAGGGGTCAGCGCACCTGCATCGTTCGGCGCTGCCGGTAAGGACAAAACTTCGGTCACGGCAGAGATCGAGGCATGCAGGCCGCGCAGACTTGTCTGAGCCGAGACCAGCGAGAAGAGCCGGGGTTGCAGCCGGTAAAGGATCACGAGAAAGCCCGCGAGCGTACTGACACCGATCTGGCCAGCGGTGACCACGAGCGCAAGCAACCCCACGACGCAGGTCACGAAAACTTCGGTGATCGGCCCTGTCGTCATCGAAATCAGAGCCAACCTCAGAAACAGATGCCGGACCTTGTCGGAGCTTTCGTTGAAGCGCTCGACCTCGAGGCCTTCCCGTCCAAAAACGTGGATGGTGCGAAGGCCGTTGAATGTCGACCATGTCTGCTGAGCAAGTGTCTCGTTGGCCGCAAGACCAAGCGTGCTCAGCGTCTTCGCCCGCCGCGCGATCAGATGAATTACCGGTGGAATGAACCCCATGCAAAGGACGGCGATGAGTGCAAGCTGCCAGTTCAGGAGAAAGAGGAGGGTTACGAAGACCATCAGAACCATGAGGCTAGTGATCATCGTGAAGAGGCAGTTGAGGGCGTCGGTTGCCCGCCACGTCTCGTTATTCAGGATATTGAGGAGTTTCCCTAAGCGCTCGCGCTCCACCTCCGCCAGCGGCCGCGCCACGATGGCAGCAAAGATGCCCGTGCGCAGCTTATGGCTGAGACGGCCGTAAACCACGCCAAGAACGGCCATGTTTGCGTAACTGACGGCGCTCTTGACCAGAACAGCGGCCAGAATCGCCGTGAGAATGGCCAAAACGCGCGACTCGACTGGAACGGCGGCCAAGCCATCATGAAGCATACCAACAAAGCCACCATTGCTTTGCGCCTCGGCTGGCTTGTCGAGAGACTGCACTAGCGGAATGACGAGCGTCAGACTGATGCCTTCAAATATAGATGTAAGAAGCGCAAGCACCGCCATGAGGGGTAAAAACCGAAGCTGTCCTCCTGCCAGGGCGGCAAGCTTGCGGAAAATTTGAAATTCGCGCTCTATTCCGGAAAAAATGTTTTTATCCGGTCGCATTGAGAGTGGCCGGTGTGAAACTAGCAATGGAATGGCGCTTGATTTCGGTCAAGTTAGACATGTAAACGATTGGATCGTCGAGGTCTTTGTCGTTCAGCATCGCGAGAAATGACGCGTGCTCTGGATGTTCGGGGAAATGCACGGCGCGAGATGCATATTCCCGCGGCGTGTATGATCCCCAGTCGAGTAATTGATGGAAGCTGACACGGTCGCAACGGTGACGCCGGCCAAGCTCTAAGAATTGTGGCATTTCCTTGTAGTTGTTGGCCTGAACCGTCATGTGGATCTCAAGATATTCAAGCGGCCCATGCTCTCTTAACTCGCTAATAAAGGCGAGCCGATCGAGCAATGTTTCGAAGTCGCCGCCGCGCCGGTTAACGGCATAGGTTTGTGGCGTGGCGGCATCAATCGAGATCGTTGCGCTCCGGATCAGGGCGCGTGTGTCCCTCGGAATGGACTCCCAGATCCGCCTTGTCCATAGAAGGCCATTGGTGTGCAGAAAGATGCGCTCGAGTTTCGGCATCGCCGAACGGCTCATGGTCTGAAGCCAGCGCCGGAAAAATGGACTTCCGAAAGGGTCGCCGGAGCCGGTTATGTAAAGCAATCGCGCATCGGCAAGAGCCTCGTTCTCGAGGCGCTTCTGGATGTTGAGAATGGCCTTGCCGTGCACGGTTTCCATGATGGTGTTCGTCCGGCAGCTTGGACAAGATAGATTGCACGACTGATCGAAGCAGCAAATAATGTCGCTCGGGCCGAATGGAACGATCGTCAGTTCCTTGCGGATGATCTCGCGCAGTCTCTCATCCTTGACGTCTTCGACACGCTGCACTGGGCCATCGATCCTTTGTAGATAAGGACAGACATCGGCACGGCAGTATTTGAAGGAGCCATCAAGGATCGAGCGGCGAATGTCGCGCGCGGCCTTGCCGTTCCACACGTCTTGAACGGATTTTTCGGTCATGTTGCCGAGAGACCTAGTGATCCAGCTCTGGCAGCAGAAAAAGACATCGCCGCGCTGGCCGCCACCGCCCAGAACTTCGAAGCGGGTAAAAGGCTGAGCGCAGAAGAGCCGCTCGCCATTGCCTGGCTTCAGTGGCCGAATCTTCGACAGGGCGGCCAACGGGGATCTGAGCGTCTTTTCCAACAAATTGCGCAGCATGTGCTCGTTCCTAACGCATATCGGACCTAACAAATAGCGGAGCTGCAAACCAATTCAATAGAATCAGGTTACTTAGTTAACTGGGGAAGTCAATTGCGGATTCTCTCCGAACCTAACAACCTTCTAATAAAACGCGAAAATCCCTCGTGCTGACTATTTGTCGATGACTTCAGTGCTAACTTTTCAAGATGCAGCTTGTTGATCTTCTGGTCGGCCCAATCCCAGACGTTAACGGTCTCGTGTACCCGGCGGAAAAAAGCTGTGGCCTGAAATGTGATTAGCAGCTTCCAATCCTCCTCGCCGAGGAGAAAGTCATGCAAGATCCGGACCGACGGCATGAGATAATCGTCCACCGCGACAATCCCGCCCACCGGAACACGGCACTCCGTATAGTGCCAGTCGAGGATGGGAAATGGGAAGCGGTGCGCGCCGTCAATTAAAACGAAGTCCAAGCGCTCGGGAATGCCTTTGCCCGACGGCAAGACGACATCCGAGCTTTCGTGGATAAAAGTCACCTTCGTAGGAACCTTAAGTCCATCGAGGTAGGCACGAATACGGTCCGCCTGGGCGCGATCGGGCGTAATTGCAATGTGCTCGGTTCCGGCAATCGCGAAGGCCGCGGTCGTTTGGCCCGCGCCCGTCTCAAGCGTCTGCATTCCGGGCTTAAGCTGTTCGAAAATGTATCGCAGCACATCGGGAGCAACAGCCCAATTTGCCGGCTTGCCATCGGGCCACGCGTGGAAATGCGGCCGCTCGGCAATCAGTCGGTCAATCAGCTGTTCCATGTCTGTTCCATGAGAGGGTTGGCACTTATTCCCCAAAGCGAAGGCGTGACGACACCCATTTGGCGGCATTCAAGGCTGGCCGCACGGCCTCCAAGAAACGCCAGCTCCTGCTCTCCTTGATCGAAGCGAGCTCGTCGCGGCACTGACGCAACTTATACTCCAAATGCTCCAGCTTATGTGTCAAATGCTCCAGGTCATGCGTCAAATGCTCCAGCCTATGCGTCAGCGAATCGTCCCTGTTCAGAAAAAGGCCTGGGTGAACGATGTCGAGGGGCCGCGCCGTGGAACCCGCGCTGGCGAGGCAGGCGCGAAGATCGGGCCGGCCGCGGGCGACAAAACAGAGCATGTTCTGCCTGTACCAGGCCTCCACAGCGTCGTTCGCCCACAGGCGCTCGCGCAATAAATCGAGGCACTCGTAACCGCGGGATGCGAAGAGCTTTGCCCAATAGCTTGGCCATTGCTCGTTGAAGTGACCGGTCCCGCCCTGGCGAGGGATTGCCGCCGAAAACACGATAACCGGCGCAACGCGAGTTAAGCTCTCGACGAAAGGAACAGCCGCCTCGGGAAGCAGATGTTCCGCGGTCTCGAGGCAGAGGGCGAGATCAAAGGTTCTCTCAAGGCTGAGCGGCTGCGCGAGATCGCGTGCCAAAAATAACTCTTCGGGAATTTCCCGCTCCGCGGCGGGAACCCACGCCCCGTCGACGCCAAGCACATCGGTAACGCCGCACTCCCGGAATGCCGCAAGCCAGAGTCCCGCGCCGCAGCCGATATCCGCGACACTTCGCGGCCGGAAAAACTCGACAAGGAGCGGCACGACAACCGACGCGGACTTACGAGTCCCATCCTTAAGTGCTTCAAAGAACGGAGGATCATAGAGCTCTGCCAGAGGCTGCATGGGTCCCAAAATAGTCCCGCTTGATAGAGAGAACATACCCATACTGTCGGCGGAGGCGGGCCATCCGCCTATCCAGGCTAAATTTTCTCGCATAGAATGCTTGCTTAAGCAAGCTCTAAACCGCTCAGGCCTAAACCAACCTTGAGCTACAATTAATAGGTTAGCCATGTTTCGTTTAACTGTTGAGTGCCGTCATAAGACAGATAGTATCAAATATTATACAGATGGTTAATATTGAACGGATATTGGCGAGGACGCTATCATCTGTCCAAAACCAATCTTACGATAACCTGCAGAACTTAATTGTAAACGACGGCTCAACTGAAGCCGCTGCGCGGATTACCGAGTAGTATTCACACTCCGATCATAGCAATCGAATCAATACACAAAGAAATGGAGGCGTTGCCTCGGCCCGCAACGCGGGTCGGCACGCAACTTGACGAGTATGTTGCATTCTTGGGACGGCATTTGGCATCCCGCCAAGATCGAGCGCCAGGTTGAGGTGCTACTTGCGTCGACCAACGCAACAGGGCTGGCTACCGTCGACACGCTCTACTGCTATATCGACGTCCACGACAGGGGAAAAGACTCTGGTAAGTTCAAGAGTGTGGCCGGAGGACTCGCGGCCGATCTGGTTACAACGCTCGTCGTCAATGGAAGCAGCATCCTAATGCGCCGGGACGCGGCGCTTGAGGCCGGCGGATTTGATCCGGCCTATAAGGATTTTGACGCTTGTGGCGCCGAGGAACTTGATTACATTGGCGCGCCAATCAGAACAAAGATGTGAACACCTATGTGATTGAAATACAGACGTAAATTTGGGAGCTATCGCAAAGCTCTGCCCTCGCTTGTAACTGTGATTCAACAACAATCCGCTCGGTCACCGAAAGTACGCGCGGCCGTGCGAGTGGAGTTCTGGATGCCATCCGCGAAACCCTAAGTGTCCGTCTCGAAAGTTGTTGAATCATATGAATCATTTGTGATTCAAGGGAGGCGGCCTGATTCGAGGAGGAGCCGCCGATGTGGACGAAAACCAACCGAGCACGATACGATCGTGATCAC
>JBQTKC010000347.1:0-1647 GCA_052386575.1 Beijerinckiaceae bacterium | reverse complement strand
ACAACCTTCGATTTATCCTCGCCCTTGGTCATGGTCTGCTCCCTCTGCAAAGGGTTGGTGACGTTGAACATCACCCGCATACCATGGCCGCCTTAGCCGATTTTGCAGAACTATCCGCACACTATCCCGATGGCCGGAACGGCGGAACAATTCTTGGGTTATTGCGCATGTTTTTCAAGAGGAACAGTGCGGCTACTCGGACTTCGCTTACGGTTGGGTCGCGGGGGCGGGAACGGGCTGTTCCATGGCTTTCGAGTTCATCCCGAGGTTTGAGACGGGTTTCTGTTTTGCCGTCGTCCTCCCCGGTTTCGCCCTTGCCTTCGCGCGCTCCTCGAACGCCGCCTGCAAGGCGAGCGCACGGGCCTGCGTGATCCGCAGCGCGCAGAAGCCGTGACTTTCCTCGCCCAAATAATTGCGGCAGATCACTTCCCGCTCCGACGAGAACCCCGCCTGTTGGCCGGCGATTTGCTTGATTGCCTCCGTGTCCTTACCGGCGCTCGCGAGCAGCGCTTTATAATTGCCAAGCAAAGCCGAATTCGCACGGCCCCGCTCTCGCTCGAACTGCTTTACCTCATCGGGACCGATGGCGTTCCCTGGAGGGCCCCAAAGCCCGGCCGGATCGGCCCGGCAATCCGCCGCCTGGAAATCGCATGTCTTGGGCGTGCGGGTAACGAAGATGGCTCCCTCCAGCACATCGAGCAAGAAGGGACAGGCTTCGATTTCGGCTTCATAGCGGGACACGCCATCGCGCCGCCCGGCGAATCTTGTTTGGATCGGGGTGCCAGCGACCACTTCGACCTGGCATTGTTGCGCGGGCTGCGAAATCCTTTCCCCGGCGATCGAAAGCCTTGCGATCTCAGGCCCGTTAGCGGCCCCGCGCTGGAAGGCGATGATCCCAGCAAATCCATCGCGCGACAGTTCATGCCCGAAAATTGAATCCTCCGAGGGCGGTCTTAATCGCGCCGGTTTTGGGTGTCCTGACGCGGCTCCGGCGGGACCTTGCGTTGCACTACCCGCCGCGGAAGGCGGCGCATGGAAGGCGCCTGGGAGCATGAGTTGCGCGCGCGCCAACGCCGGGGTCATGAGGGCCGCAAGAAGCACAACCGAAGGAAAGTGTCGCAATTGAATTCCCGCCAGGATGAAGAGCCACGGCACGCTACCACTTTGGGCCCGTCCTGGCACGTTTGCGCGATTGGACAATCGAAACAAGGCAAACTTACCGAATAGCGTTCAGGATTCTGGCGGAATCGCGGCGCTCTTGCCGGCGGCGCGGGCGCGCGAAAAATTTTCCCGCGCCGCCACTTCCCTCGAATATTCGTCTTGCACGCCTCGATCGTCCACTTATATTCGGCGCATCTTGCATTCATGCGCCGCCGTACCGATGTGACCTTAATCGGGGACCGGGCGGAAGACCGTCCGCCCATCTGCCGGATCGCCTGGGCGGGATCTGGTGGTCTTGCGGATCGAAAGGAAGAGCGATCATGGCTAAAGTAATCGGTATCGACCTCGGCACCACCAATTCTTGCGTGGCGATCATGGAAGGTACGACGCCGAAAGTCATCGAGAACGCCGAGGGGGCAAGGACCACGCCCTCCATCGTCGCATTCACGGACGACGGCGAGCGTCTTGTCGGCCAGCCGGCCAAGC
>JBQTKC010000346.1:0-13731 GCA_052386575.1 Beijerinckiaceae bacterium | reverse complement strand
GCCGTCATGAATGTTCAAGGGAGCGATATTTGGAATCATATAGTGCAAGCAGTTAGTGGCGGAAAAATAACTATCAAAAATAGCACAATCCACGGGAACCTCTTTTCAGCGAACGGTTGCAAATCAGGAATTTGTTCCGTCATTACACTCACGAATGTTACCGAAGCGAAAAACGGTACTCAGTCGTCCTGTTCAGGTGACATTACCGCTATAATTCAATCCGACGGCACCCCGCTTTGCAATCCATACAACCCGCTGAAGGGTACATCTACTTTTACAACCTCTAGCGGAGGAGTCATATACCGGTAACGTTGGGCCAGGCATCAACGTTACAACTAGCTGTGTTTATATGACTAGCGTCTCCATAATTCATGGAAGTGATGTACCGGCCCAGGCCCGTGGCCGGCGCTGAGTTCATCGGCGGCGGCCAGCGCGCCGGCGAGATAGGTTTTTGCGGCGCCAATGGCTTCGCCAAGTTCATGGCCCTGCGCGAGATAGGCCGCGATGGCGGACGACAAAGTGCAACCAGTGCCGTGCGTGTTGCGGGTTGCAACGCGCGGGGCGGAAAAAAGCCGGTAGGAAGCGCCATCGAATAAGAGGTCGTCCGATGTCGCGCCGCCTAAATGGCCGCCCTTGACGAGCACGGCTTTCGCGCCGCGTGCATGCAAAAGCGACGCGGCTCGGCGCATGCCTTCATGGTCCTCCGAGAGCGCATGATTCGACAAGCGGGCCGCCTCCGGAAAATTCGGTGTAACGAGGGTTGCGAGTGGAACGAGACGCTTGACGATAGCTTCGCGCGCATCGGCCGTGCTCAATGTTTCGCCGCTCGTCGCGGTAAGCACCGGATCGAGGACGATGAAGCGGGGCTTATGATACGCGAGCCTTTCCGCGACCGCCTCGACGACAGCGGGCGAAGCGAGCATCCCGATCTTGACGGCGGCGACGGCGATGTCTTCGAAAACCGCGTCGATTTGTGCCGCCGCGAAACTTGCGAGCGGGACGTGCACGGCTCTGACCCCTTGCGTGTTTTGCGCGGTCAGGGCGGCGATGACGGCCATGCCGTTGCAGCCAAGCGCGGCGAAGGTTTTGAGGTCGGCCGCGACGCCCGCGCCGCCGCTTGGATCAAAGCCCGCTATCGAGAGAAGATTGTTGATCATGTCCCGGCGGCAGGCTCGTCAATACGCTTGAGAAAATTGGAAGTCTCTGTCACTGTATTGGAGGTGAAGCGGATGCTGGACGCCTGGCTCAAAATTGAGTTCAACAAATCGTTATCACCGCAGGTAAGGCCATTCAGGCATTTGTGTTTGTCTAGCAAACTCAAAAAATTTGTATCAAGAAGAATCGTTTCCACAACTCGCGTCTTATAGTTCATAACAGATAGCACTTTGTTATCTTTTTCGGAAATCTCGATAGTTTTATATTAGTTTTTCAGTTCCGCTGAAGTTTGCGTTAAAACTTGAACCGTGCTTTGCGGTAGCGCGCTCGAAGGCGCCACCCATCAACTTCCTTCGCGATCCGGATATCGCTCCGCCCGAACGGGGCGCCGCGCTATTTGAACCCTGCCATGCCCTTGCGGGCGAGCGCGTCGGCGCGCTCGTTCATGGCGTCCCCGGCGTGACTCTTCACCCAGCGCCAATCGATGGTGTGGGGCGCGGCGGCTGCCTCGAGCCTTTGCCAAAGCTCGGCATTCTTGCGGGATTTTCCATCGGCGGTGCGCCAGCCTTTGCGTTTCCAGGCAGCGATCCATGTCGTGATCCCGCCTTTGAGATAATTTGAATCCGTAAATAGATGGACTGTGCATGGCCGCTTCAGCGCTTCGAGGGCGGCGATCGCCGCGGTCAATTCCATGCGATTGTTGGTGGTCGCGGCCTCGCCGCCAAACAGCTCTTTTTTATGCCCGCCGTAGCACAAGACAGCGCCCCAGCCTCCGGGACCTGGATTGCCGGAACAGGCGCCGTCGGTCCAGATTGAAACCTCGCCGTTCATCGCAGCAAACCGAGTTCGCGGGCGCTGCCGGTTTGTCGATGAAAGCGCAATTTGCCGGCATATTCGAGCGGGTCCTTGGGATGCACCAAGGCGTCCAAAGGGACATTCAACCAATCGACGAGGCGGGTTAGGGTAAAACGTAAGGCGGCACCCCGCGCAAGGACGACAAATGCCGCGACTTCCGCTCCGGTTAATTGGCGAACGCTCTCGTATCCGCTAAAAAACGCCAATCCCTTGGCGATGTTGTAGGAACCGTCCGGTTCGAAACACCAAGCGTTGAGCGAGATCGCGACATCGTAGGAGAGTTCACCGGTGCAGGCGAAGTAGAAATCGATGAGCCCGGATAATTCATCGCCAACGAACAAGACATTGTCGGGAAAAAGATCGGCATGGATCACGCCTTCCGGCAAATCGCGCGGCCAGCTTTCTTCGAGATAGGCGAGCTCCTTTGCTAGTTCCGCGGCGAGGCCCGGCCGCACTTCATCGGCCCGCGCCCGCGCCTCGCCGAAGAGGGCCGGCCAGGCTTTTAGGCCCAAGGCATTGCGGCGATATAAGGAAAAGCCTGCGCCGGCCTTATGCAGTTTGCCAAGCGCCTCGCCAACGGCCGCGCAGCAGCGGACGCTTGGGCTTTGGCGCCACATGCCTTCGAGAAAAGTCACGATTGCCGCCGGGCGGCCGGCGATCTTGCCGAGCGCGCCGCCATGGCGGTTTCTTACCGGTTGCGGGCAATTTAGTCCGTGCGCGGAGAGATGCTCCATGAGCCCAAGAAAAAACGGCAGGTCACTTTCATCGACCCGCTTTTCGTAAAGCGTAAGGATGAAATAGCCAGCATCGGCGTGCAAGAAATAATTGGAATTCTCGACCCCTTCGGCAATACCTTTCAGGGCCAGCACGTGGCCAAGATCATAGTCGCCAAGAAAGCTGGCGAGATCAGCCTCGTTGACTTCGGTATAAACAGCCATGGCGCATCCGCGCGGTTACGCGCGCGGCCGGCCCGCGGCGCGCTTTGGTGTTAGACAGCCCAATGCGGGAGGTCAAACGCAGCCACGCGATCTTCTCAGGTTTGGCGGCCGAACGGCTCTATCTGTTGGGAAGCCAAGCAGGGCTCCTTACGCGGACGCACGCTCGCGCTTTCCGTCAGGTTCGGCAACAGCCGCGAGGCGATCGGGCTGGATGACGCCGCAAGACACGATCAGCTTGACCGCCTCGTCCGGGCTGATTGGGAGCTCAATGACATCGCGCGACGGCAGAAAAAAGTAAAATCCCGTTGTCGGGTTTGGGGTGCAGGGCAGAAAAACCGAAATATGTTTCTCCCGTGAAAGATGCTTGGCGATGATCTCGCCAGGCGGCGTACAAATGAACACAATGGACCATTGGCCTTTGCCCGGGTACTCGATCATCCCCACTTTGCGGAATGTGGCGCCGGTCTGGGAAAACGCGGTTTCGAAAATCTGTTTCGCGCCCTTATAGATCGAACGGACGACCGGCATGCGAGCGAGCGTCCCCTCCCCAAACCTAATCAAGCTCCGTCCCGCGAGGTTGGCGGCGAGAAAGCCTAATAGCGTGAGCCCAAGAAATGCGAAAACCACGCCGAGTCCGGGCAATTGGAACGGCAAAAAATTGTCCGGCCAAAACCGCACCGGAACGAGGCGCTTCATCGAACTGTCGATGGTGTCGACGGCCCACCAGACGATGTAGGCGGTCGTCGCGAGCGGACCAGCGACAATGACTCCGGCCAAGAACCAGTTGCGAATGCGGCCGCCGATGCCAGGGCCCTTGGGGCCGCTGGCCGGGCTAGTGCTTTGCAACAAAGGCGGCTTATCTGGCGGCATCTGCGTCATGATTCGCTCTGCTGCGGAAGTTTAACAGGTCCTGCAATGTCGCGGCGCAAAAAAATCACGCCATCGCGAAAATCCGCCGGCGCCAAAAAAATTTTCACATTTGTGCCTTTTTGGAGACATTCTGCCTAATTTTGCGTGACATTGCCTTTGACGTGAGCTAGGGTTTTGGTCTGAGCCGTTCAAGGCCGAAGCCGTAATAAGTTCGGCACAGTAGTCCAAGTCTTGGGAGGACACCTGTTCTGTCGCCCCACCATCACAACGTGATGTCGTCTTCATAATGAAGGCAAGGGTAAAGAAGAGGTTATGGACAGGACTCATAGGGGCGGGGATACGCAAAGTATCTTCGCCCCTTTTTTGCGCTAACGCCGCTCTCGCAACAAGCGCCGCTTTCATGCAGGCGCCGCGCGCTCGGAAAGCGGCTTAGTCGAGCAATTTGCCGCCGCTGGAATCTGGCACCGGCGCGGCGCCGGATGGCGACGCCTGGTCCTTACTGGACTTCCCCTGGGCAGCGGCCCCTTGCGGCTTATCGCGAGGAGTGCCGTCCGGCTTATAACGAGCCTCGGCCTCTTCGCTCATTTCGAGGCATGTCAAGATTTCGACATAGCTTGGTACAGGTGCTGCGCCCTGCGCGACGCAATCCTTGCGGTCGCCGGGCCTAAAATGCGCCCATTTTCGCGCGAGTTCCGCGCGCGCCTCGTTCTCGTCCTTCATGCAGCCTCGATAAGCGAGGTTCCTGTCGGTGCCGGTAAGCGCTTGCGCTGCCCCGCATGTGCGGGCAACGTCGAAACGCGGCACGCCATCCGGTTTCGCCGCCGCCAAATCCGGCAGGACGAGAAGAGCAATCCAAATTAGCAGGGCGAAAATGCTTTGCATGGGGCTTTCCTCGCCGAGCCAGTGTGACTCGGCGCGCCGCGCCGCGCAAGCGCGGTTATCGCGAGTGGCGCCGTCCGCCGGCGCGGCCCGAAAGGAAACGCCGAACTCGCTTCCAAGGCCGAGGTTTTCCTGTTTTCGCGCGGGAGGTAAAACTGCCGGAGCATATTTTTGGCTAGCGTCTCACACATTGTGAGCTTATCGCCAAGTTCCCGATATAAACATTCCCTTGCCGCGAAGCTCCGCCAGCCGAAAGCGATCCAAGAAACCGGCGATGGCCAAACCACACGCTTCCTTCGTTTGCCAAAGTTGCGGCGCGGTCTGCCAGCGCTGGCAAGGCCGCTGCGATTCCTGCGGCGCCTGGAACAGCCTCATCGAGGAAAGCGCGGCCTCGGGGATCGGCGCCAGGGCCACGCAAGGCGCGCGGAAAGGCCGGGTTTTTGGCCTCTCTAACCTAATAGAGAACGATCTTGGAGCCGCCCCCCGCATCACCACCGGCATCGGCGAACTCGACCGGGTCACCGGCGGCGGTTTCGTGCCGGGCTCGGTCATATTGCTTGGCGGCGAACCCGGCATCGGCAAATCGACGCTGGTCATTCAGGCCTGCGCCGCGCTTGCCGCGCAAGGCCGGCGCGTCGTCTATATTTCCGGCGAGGAGGCGGTCGATCAGGTGCGGCTGCGTGCCCTGCGGCTTGGCCTTGCGGCGGCGCCGGTCGAACTCGCCGCCGAAACCAGCGTCGAGGATATTGTCGCGACGCTCTCCCATGGCAAGCGGGCTTCCCTTGTCGTTATCGATTCCATTCAGACGATGTGGACCGAGCTTATCGAGTCGACCCCCGGAACGGTCTCCCAGGTGCGCGGCGCGGCGCAAGCGCTGATCCGTTTTGCGAAAACATCCGGCGCGGCGGTGATCCTTGTCGGACATGTCACCAAGGACGGCCAGATCGCCGGTCCCCGCGTCGTCGAACATATGGTCGATGCGGTCGTTTCCTTCGAGGGAGAGGGCGGCCGGAATTTCCGCATCCTCCGCGCGGTAAAAAACCGTTTCGGTCCGACCGACGAGATCGGCGTCTTCGAAATGACCGGGCGCGGGCTCGCCGAGGTCGCAAATCCCTCGGCGCTGTTTTTGTCCTCGCGGGACGCCACGGCGCCTGGCGCCGCCGTGTTCGCCGGGATGGAAGGAACAAGGCCGCTGCTCGCCGAAATCCAGGCCCTTGTCGCGCCGAGCCCGCTCGGCACGCCGCGCCGCGCCGTTGTCGGCTGGGACAATGCGCGGCTCGCCATGGTTCTCGCCGTTCTCGAAGCGCACGCCGGCGTCAAGCTCGGGCCATACGACATTTATCTCAATGTCGCGGGCGGCTTGCGGGTCAGCGAACCGGCCGCCGATCTCGCCGCCGCGGCGGCGCTTGTGTCCTCCTTGAGTGGCGTGAGCCTCGCGGCCGATTCGGTGTTCTTTGGCGAGATTGCGCTGTCTGGGGCCATAAGACCCGTCCCGCACAGCCTGGCACGGCTCAAGGAAGCCGCGAAACTAGGCTTTTGCCGGGCGACGATTCCGCAAGGGCCGCCGGAAAACGACAAAACCCCGGCGAGGGACCTCACGGTGCGAAGCTGCGCCCATATTGCAAACCTCGTCGCCGGAATTACGGCTCCGGACGGGCCGCCGGAGAAGGCGGCCATGGCGGCGAAGCGGGGTTGAGAGTTTGCCCGGTTGAGGAAGCCCAACCGATTAAGAGGGCGAGAGATGAAAGGACTTCTGTTGGCGGCCGCAGCTACACTTATAAGCCCCTGCATGCCGGCGAATGCGGCGAAGAGACGATTTGCGTCGCGTGCGGCGGGAGCGTCGTTGTTCTCGAATCGAGTGGTGTCCATGAGGTGGACCCGGACGATACTCCGGACATGGCGCTGTGGAGCGCCGGAGACGTCGTCCTTTTGTGCGGCGAGGCAAAAATGATCAATAAGGACACGGGCGGTAAAGTGCATGTAACCGCGGCGAACCGCCTGGCAATGGATCGCGCCTCCGGCATGGCTCCGCAGCCGCCGCGCCGAGCCGGAATCGAGGAGGCATTCCATATTGCCCTTGCCTTGGGTCGTTTATTAAGGGAAAAGCCCAGCGAGTTCGGCGAATTTTGGCACCCGCCAGCCGGAAAGATTGTCGCGCATACGGCGGAGAGGCCAAACCAATGCCAACCTATCTCGATCTTGGCTTGATCGCCGTCATTTTGATTTCCGCGTTTCTGGCGATGCTTCGCGGCTTTACCCGCGAAGTACTTGCCATTGCGTCATGGGGTGCGGCAGCAGTTGCGGCGATTTATCTTTATCCCCACGCCTTGGTTTACGTGACGCCTCACATCGCCAACAAAAACATCGCGCTGGGTGTCGCAGCTGCCGCGGTTTTTTTCGTGACCCTGATTCTCGTCTCCTTGATTACCATCAAGGTGTCGGATGTGATCCTCGATTCCAAGATTGGTGCCCTCGACCGGTCGCTCGGCTTTCTGTTCGGCGCGGTTCGAGGGCTGCTTTTGTGCGTCATCGCCTTTGTGTTCTTCGATTGGTTGGTGCCCCTGCCAACTCAGCCCCAATGGGTTAAATCCGCGCGCATGAAACCTCTTTTACAGGCGACCGGCGACCAGCTCATTGCGATTCTGCCGGACGATCCGGAAGGCCTTTTGAACAAACTCAAGAAGCCGAAATCCGCCGGCGCCGCCGAGGAGCCGGTGCCCGATACGGATCAGGAACCAAAAAAAGAAGAGCCTGGCAAAGGGACGTAGGCGCGGGCGCTTAAGCGTCCTGGCGCGGGCTTCGCGCAACGCCGAAACCCTAGCCGCGCGCGCGATTTGCTGCCGTCGATTCCTGGGGAAAACCCTCAAGGTTTGTCGAAAGTCCAGAGCGCGGGCTTGTGCAGGCTTGATCTTTGCAATGTCTTCGAGGCTGACATTTGCCTCAAGTTCAACTATGTAAGTCTCATGACATTGTCGGCCTTGCACAGCTCCGATCAAGGAGCATCCGATGAGGGTCCAAAGTCATTACCTTCGCTTGATTCCAGTCGCGGGTTTTTCGGATCACGCCTGAGCTTTTGGGAGCCGCCGATGGGTGAAACCGGGGACATTGGACAAGGCCTCGAATTCGGCCGCGGGTCAAGCGATGCGCGGGGTCCTGATCTAGGAGCCGCCGGCATTGATCTCGACGCCGACCGTCTTCGCGAAGAATGCGGGATTTTCGGAATTTTCGGCCATCCTGCCGCCGCCGCCATCACCGCTCTTGGACTGCATGCCTTGCAACATCGCGGCCAGGAGGCCGCGGGAATCGTGACCTTCGACGGTCAAAGATTCAATTCCGAGCGCCGGCTAGGTCTTGTCGGCGATCATTTCTCCAAGGCATCGACGATCGAACGCCTGCCCGGCGAATCGGCCATTGGGCATGTGCGTTATTCGACGACGGGCGATACCATTCTGCGCAATGTTCAGCCGCTTTTCGCCGAGCTTAACGCGGGCGGTTTCGCGGTCGCCCACAATGGCAATCTCACCAACGGACTGACGCTGCGCCGCGATCTTGTGCAGAGCGGCGCGATCTATCAATCGACCTCCGACACCGAGGCTATCCTTCATCTCGTTGCCCGCAGCAGGCGTTTGCACCTCGTCGACCGGTTCATCGAGGCCTTGCGCTCGATCGAGGGAGCGTACTCCCTCATTGCGCTTAGCAACAAGAAGGTGATCGGCGCCCGCGATCCATTGGGAATCAGGCCGCTCGTCCTTGGCGAGCTCGACGGATGCTACATTCTTGCCTCGGAAACCTGCGCGCTCGACATCATCGGCGCGCGTTTCGTGCGCGATATCGGCAATGGCGAGATCGTCGTTATCTCCGGCGACGGGATCGAGAGCCTGCGGCCATTTCCGCCGCGGCCCGCGCGCCCCTGCATCTTCGAATACATTTATTTCGCCCGGCCTGATTCGATCGTGCACGGCAAGCCCGTATACAATGTTCGCAAGATGATGGGCGCGGAACTCGCGCGCGAGGCGCCGGTCGAAGCCGACGTCGTCGTGCCGGTTCCCGATTCCGGCGTGCCGGCGGCGCTCGGCTTCGCGCAACATTCCGGCATTCCTTTTGAACTCGGCATTATCCGCAATCATTATGTCGGGCGCACATTCATTCAGCCTGTCCAATCCGTGCGGGAATTGGGCGTGCGCTTGAAACACAGCGCCAATCGCGCGGCCGTCGCCGGCAAACGGATCGTGCTTATCGACGATTCGATTGTGCGCGGGACGACGTCCGTGAAAATCGTGCGGATGATGCGCGAGGCCGGCGCGCGCGAGGTGCATTTTAGGATTTCCTCGCCGCCGATTACCCATCCGGATTATTACGGGATCGATACGCCCGAGCGCGACAAATTGCTCGCCGCGACCCATACGCTGGACGAAATGCGCGCCTATATCGGCTGCGATTCGCTGGCCTTTCTTTCCGTCGACGGCATTTACCGGGCGATGGGCGAGAAGGCCCGCGATTCCCTCCGGCCGCAATACACCGACCACTGCTTTACGGGAGATTATCCGACTCATCTCACCGATAGCAGAGGCGACACCAAGGCCCAACTTTCGCTTCTCGCGGAAGCAAGTTAGGGCGCCGCCAGGCGTGGACCCGAGCGATATCTGCGACCGGATCAACCCGCTTCGGACCGGTCAGCCGCAGGCTGACTTAAGACAGGCACGACCGCAACTCCACGGCGCAATATCCAAGGTAAACCGGTATGGCGCAAGACCTCGCCGCGCAACAACAGATCGCGATGAGTCCCCGGCGGAAGGCCTTTACGCGTTACTTGCGATGCGGTCCAAAGGCCGCCTATTCGACAACTAACTTATAGTGCTCCCCGCGCTGCAAAAGCTCGCCGCGGGCGAGTCCGTTGATGAGCAGGAAGTAATCGAGCGGATGGTCTGGAACGGCCATTTGCGCGGCGAGGGCTTCGGCCGTTTCGCCAGGATTGGCCACACTGATTGCGAGCCGCAAACGCCGCACGGCGTTGACCTCGTCCGCCAAAACATGATGAAAGGAATCGATCGACGCCTGGAAGCGTTGCTTGGCCTCCTCGGTCAGCACGCGCGTCGCGAAGATCAGCCGGTACACGCGATCCGGTTCGAAGCGGATCACCGCGAGACGGAATTGCCATTCGCCGGCGCTTGCGGTGGCGGTCGCCGCCGGCATGCCGTTGACTTCGGCGGTTGCGATCGAGCTGTCGATAAGGCCGTCGATCCAGCCGGTGGCCATATAGGCCGCAAGGGGCGTCGCCGGCGGCACATTGACGCTGTCGAGGCGCAAGGCCTCGGTGCCGCCGGTCTTGACGCCGAGAAGGGCCTGGGATGCGTTTTCGAGAACAAACCCTTCGGGGGCGGTAAAGGCGAAACCGAGCCGCCCGTGCACGAACTTACGGCCGCGGATCGCCCCTCCGGCGGGATCGTCGCCAAAAGTCATGCCGTCGATCGCGGCGAGATAGGACGCCCGGCCGGTCGTGCCGATCCCCGGGGCGCCGATCTGGCGCGCGGCATTGATCGCCTGGGCGACACGGTCCGGAGTAGAGGGATGGGTCGCCAAGAGATCCGGCGTGCCGGTGCTCGCAAAGCGGCGCATGAGCGAGGCGCGCAGCGCCGCCGAGCGGCCGAGCGCGTTAAGGAAGCGGGCCGCGCCATAGGGATCGAAGCCCGCCTTGGCGGCAACTCTGATGCCGGCCTGATCGGCTTCGAGTTCCTGGCTCCGGGAAAAGCTCGCGATAGTGCGCCGCGCCAGGGCCTCGACCTCTTGGCTCTTCTGCTTGCTTTGGATCACGCTCGCGGCCTCGCTGATAACCGCGGCGCGCTTTTCCTGTTCCTCGCGCTGCACGGCGTGTTTGGCGGTGATGTGCGCGATCTCATGCGCCATCACGGCCGCGACTTCCGAGGCATCGTTGGCGAGCGCCAAGAGGCCCCGCGTCACATAAAGCTCGCCGGGCGGCAGCGCGAAGGCATTGACGATCGGCGAATTCAGGATTGTCACCCTATAAGGTTCGGCTGCGCGTTCGCCGGCGTTCGCGAGCTTGACGAGAATGCCGTTCAGGTAGGCTTCGGCTGGAGGATATCCGTACTCGCCGTCGAACACGGCGATCATGCGCCGGTGTTCCGGAGATGTTTTCGAGTCGCTGGCATTCGCGCGGGGCGGCGGCACGGGTGCAGCCGAGTCAAAAGGCGTGCGGTCTTGTGGCTCCAGCGCGGCGCAGGAAGCGAGAAGTAGCGCCGCGGCCCCCGCCGCCGCCAGGCGCGCGCCTAGACCGGACTGGTTTTTCGTTTGCCTCGAAGCGGCGTTGTTCGCGAAAAACCCCATTGGCGCCGGCGCCTTATCTTGATGCAGGGGAACCATCGGCCGGGTCTTGTCCGTGCCCGGCCGCCTCCAGCTCGTCTGGGTCCGAGATCTCGATTTGCGGTCCAAATCGCGTATCGAGAAGTCCACGGACGCGGACGGCTTGGCCGGTCAAGGCCGATAGACTTGAATAAACAGCCTCGAATGTTTTGCGGTTGCGCGGCGAAATCGTGACCGAAAAATCCCAACCCCGGCGCGGCCCAAAATAGAGCGTTATGCGCGGCCTCCGGCTGGCAATCCCGGCAATCCGGCCTTCGACAATAACGGATGAGCCAGCCTTATCGGCGAACGACAGGCGATTGTCCGCATTGATGATCGCATAATACGGATCGGCCCAAAGGCCAAGCCCGGCAGCCCGCGCGCCGGCCTCCGCGGCGAGGAAGGCGCTCCGGCAAGGGCGTGCCGCCGCGCTTGATTCATAGCGCGCAAGGCCGGAATCGATGAGCGCGGCACCGATCGACAAGCGCGCCGGTTCCGGCCGATCGGGGGATTTTGGCGCGGCAGCGAAGACGAAGGCGACAACGCGCCCCCAGCGATCCGGGCCCGGTTCGAGCGGGCGAAACAGCACTTCTTGCCCAACGAGCCATTGCGCGAGCCTCTCCCACGCGCGGACGTCGAGATCGGGATCGCCCGGCGTCGGGCGCGGCGGATCGACGCCGGCGATTTTCAGCGTTATGCCGGTTTCGAGAATCAATTCGAGCCGCTCGCCGACTGCGACGACCCGGCCGCTGGTGCCGCCTTCGCCCGGGCAGAGCCCGCCCGCTGCTAGCAAGCTGCTCGCGGGGGCAAGCGCGACAACGCCACCTGATAAAAAAATGGCAAGGCAAAGGCCTGCCCTGGCGAGAAAGCCGATTTTCGCGCAAGCGAAGCCGCGCATAGGCCCGCGCCGAAGCACGCCAACCTTTCGCCAAGGTCTTTCGCCTGGGGTATTCGCCGGCGAACTCATCCTCGATCGCAGCCGCATAAGGTAGGTTGTAACCGAGGATAGATTGTAAATGATTTCGCGCCAATAAATATTCGAAAAATATTCGAAAGGTTTGCGCGGCGCCACTTCCGGGCACCCCGAATCCATCATGATTCTTAATGGCTACGGCACGCCCTGGCTTTGGAGTTGAAGAGGTTCGGAGGCAGCAGGCGCGCCATGTGCGCGGGCTCATTGGGTAGCGGGTGCTGGCGGCGGGCAATCCGGAGCAGATGAATAGATAATCGGCGTGGTTTGCTTGAGTTCCACGCAGGCCTCGCTTTCTAACCGGTCCTCGGATCGAGCTGATAAAGATATGCAATGTATTGTTTCAGATTTTGTCGTAAAATGTACATGAAATACGTGTGTGCTGTACATTATGGTTTTAGCCGTCCGCCAATGAATATTATTTATAATTAAACTATTCGCGCCAACACACCATTGCAGGCGCCGCCGCCGCGCCAGGCCGGAAGGGCCAAAGGGCCAAGAGGGAGATCGTCAGGGACCAACCTAAAAGGGTGGGCTGTACCTACCCTTACAGGCAGTAACTAACCCCCCCGCTGGTATATTGTCCCTTCCTGCATCTGCCTCTAAACCAGAAACCGGAGACAAGCCGGATTTTCTGGCGACGCCGATCCTTTTGGCGTCAACCTCGTTTTGGCGGGTGCCAAGGGTCGCCACGCGGAAAGCCGGTCTTAATCCTCGACAACAAAGAGGCAAGTGACATGAGCTCAGTATCTGATGTACGCTCCGGCGAGGCCGCGGCCGCCGCCGAGGCGCCCCTTCTCAACGCGATGCCGATGATTCTCGGGACGCTCGCGATCAATATCTTCTATATCGGCGTTCGTATCTACGAGCAGGTTTTCGGCCAATTCGCGGGGCTCGATTCGTTCGCGCCCGAATTCACCACCTACTGGATGACCATCCTCTACATCGAGGAGCCGGTCGAATTGATCTCCTTCCTCGCCTTGGTCGGCTGGATGTGGAAGACCCGCGACCCGGACGTCGCGAATGTCGCCCCGCGCGAGGAAATGCGCCGTATCTTCAACCTGATCAGCTGGATCATGCTGTACGGCATCGCGATCTACTGGGGTGCCAGCTACTTCACGGAGCAGGACGGCACCTGGCATATGACGGTTATCCGCGACACCGACTTCACGCCTAGCCATATCATCGAGTTCTACATGAGCTACCCGATGTATATCGTGATCGGCGTGGGCGGCTTCATGTATGCGAGGACCAGGCTCCCGACCTACGCCTGCAAGGGCTGGTCGGTTGCTTACGTTCTCCTGTTCGTCGGCCCGTTCATGATTTTCCCGAACGTCGGCCTCAATGAATGGGGTCACACCTTCTGGTTCATGGAAGAGCTGTTCGTTGAACCGCTGCACTGGATGTTCGTGTTCTTCGGCTGGTTCTCGCTGGCGGTGTTCGGCGTGACGCTGCAGCTTGTTGGCCGCGTCGTCGAGCTTGCGCACGGCCACGAGGAGCTGCTCGGTCTCGAGCCGGCGGAATAAGTACGCGCTTCGTGTGTGAGGATTAAACTAGAGTAAGTAATTTCCCCCGCTGGTGCATAGGCTCCGGCGGGGGAAATCTTATGGGAGCTGAATACGATGATTATGCGTGGAATCGGCGCGTGGCTCGCCGCCATGGTTCTGTCCGCCTCCGCCGCCCATGCCCATGGCGGGGTGGGGATGG
>JBQTKC010000345.1:0-5177 GCA_052386575.1 Beijerinckiaceae bacterium | reverse complement strand
CCACGCCGAAAATGGCGAGCGTTCCGATAAAGCCCATGTCGCCCTGCTCCCTCTTCCTTTCGTCGGTGCCGAACACGCCGATGGAAGGTTGATGGGCGTGGCACTGGCCCTGCCTCGCGACCTCGATGCAGGGGAGGCGGCCCGCGTGCTCGAACCCTGGTTGCGGCGAGAGGAAGACTGGCTACCTCGTGCGATCAAGATCTTCGACGGCCAGTGGCTGGAATGCACCGCCGAACTCGACACTCGCGAGTCTCCTCCCTGGAACCTGCGCCCCGAAACCTGGACGGGGCCGGCGCGCCATTGGGCGAGCGTGACGCCTGTGGTACTGGACCGCCATTTTGACGGCACGGACAAGTGGGAGAAAGCGGCGGAAACTGTGAAAGATGCCTGCATCCGCGCCGGGCTGCCGCGCCCGCTGGATGTGCTGCTACATCCGGTCTCCATGTTCGAAGGTGTCTCTCGCAGCAACGAATTTCCTTGGCTGACGCGGAAGAAAGACGGGGGGCGGATGCACCACGCCCATGCCGTCATCGTGTTCGATGAGGATGTGCAGGGGCCGGTGGTGGCGGGGGCGGGGCGTTTCCGCGGCTACGGTTTGTGTCGCCCGCTGCCAAAAGGAGGGGAAGGCAATGCCTGAGCTCGATTTCCACCGGTTCAGCGAGTATTTCAGTGCCTTATGGGGCCACCCGCCCTTTGCCTGGCAGTCGGACTTGGCGATGCGGGTCTTGAAAGATACCGATCATCCCTGGCCCCAAGCCATCCGGCTCCCCACCGCCTCGGGCAAGACTGCGTGCGTGGATATCGCCGTCTTTGCCCTGGCCGCACAGGCAGACCTTTTGGAAACAGGGCGAATGCTCACCGCCCCCCGCCGTATCTTCTTCGTAGTGGACCGGCGGGTGATCGTGGACGAAGCCTACGACCGCGCCCGCAAGCTGGCGGACAAGTTGACGGCCGCACCAAGCGGCATCGTCAAGGAAGTCGCCGACCGGCTGCGCAAGCTCGCCGGCACCGATACGCCGCTGGCGGTCTTCCAGTTGCGCGGCGGTATGTACCGCTCCAATGCATGGGCCAGAAGTCCCATCCAGCCCACCATTGTCGCCAGCACAGTGGACCAATTGGGCTCGCGGCTCCTGTTCCGCGCCTACGGTCCCGGCCCCGGTACCTGGCCCATCCACGCGGGGCTGGCCGGAAATGATGCCCTTGTCCTCCTCGACGAAGCCCACTGCGCCCAGCCTTTCCTAGAAACCTTGCGCGCCGTGGACAAATACCGGCGCTGGGGCGACGTCGCGCTCGCCCCGCCGTTCCAGGTGGCGGTGATGAGCGCCACGCCACCCGAGGGTATGACCGACGTGTTCCAGGATGAGTCCGACGAACCGCGCCAAGTCGGGCATCCGTTGGGTGATCGGCAACTCGCGGCAAAGCCCACGGCATTGGAGGTTGTTGCCAAAGCCAAGGGAGACAAGGCACTAGAGGAGATGGCGGTCGCACTAGTGAAGAAGGCAGAGGAGCTGACCGCGGAATTTAACCATGCACGGCAGAGTGCGGATCAAAGCGTTCTCTTGGCTGGAAAACCAACCGGAAAGCCAGCAGTAGTGATTTTTTGCAACCGCGTCGCCACCGCCCGCCGGGCTTGGCAGTTGCTCAACCAAGAGCATGGCGACGCGGCGGTGCTGCTCACCGGTCGGATGCGCCCCATCGACAAGGACGACACCGTGGCCGGGCGATTGACCGAGCTTTCCGCTGACCGTTCAAAGGACAGAGATCTTTCCTCTTCGGTGTTCGTGGTCGCTACCCAAACCCTCGAAGTCGGTGCCAACCTGGATTTCGACGTGCTAGTGACGGAGTGCGCCAGCCTCGATGCCCTGCGCCAGCGTTTCGGCCGGCTCAATCGCATGGGGAGGTCCATCGCGGGTAGGGACGCCGAGGGGCACCCTGTGGGCGCGCTTGCCGCCATCCTCGTACGCGCCGACCAAGCCAAGAGTCGTGATGACGATCGCGTGTATGGCTCAGCGCTCGCGGCAACCTGGAGCTGGCTCAACGAAAAGCCGAACCTCGATATGGGCATCGCTGCACTTGAACCTCGGCTTATTGAAGATAAGGAAAAACTGCCTCTCTTGAACGCCCCCAGCGACCATGCCCCGGTGATGCTGCCTTCTCACGTAGATTGTTGGGTGCAAACCGCGCCCACACCGCAGCCGACCCCGGACGTGGCGGTGTTCCTGCACGGGCCGGGCGCCCGGTCTGCGGACGTGCAGGTGTGCTGGAGGGCCGACCTCGAAGCCGACCTGGCAGATGATGCATGGAAGGAAGTTCTGTCTCTTTGCCCGCCCTCATCCCCCGAGTGTCTGCCTGTGCCCATCAGCCTCATGCGCCGCTGGCTCGGGGGAGAGGACGATACGCGAGCCGACGTTTCAGACGTCGAAGGCGAAGAAGAAGTAACCGCCGAAGCTGCGAAGTCGCTCAAGCGCAAGATCATCCAATGGCGTGGCGGCGAAGGCGCCGATGTGCTGCATACACCCCAAGACCTGCGCCCCGGCGATGTGGTGGTGATTCCTGCCGGCCTCGGCGGCTGGGACGTGTTGGGCGACCTCACCCGGCAGACGGACGGACGGCCCGTGCTCGACTGGGGCGACCGCGCTCATGCTCAGGCCCGCGCCAAGGCCCTGCTACGGCTCCATCCCGAGGTCATGGCCCAGTGGCCGAACAGCGCAGCCGTCCAGCAGCTGAGCGACTTGGCGCAGATAGCCAAAACGCGCTTCGAGGAAGACTCCGACGAGCTGACCGATGATCTGCGGGCGGCACTCTCCGACCTTGCCCAAGACAACGCCGCTCCAAAATGGCTTAAGGCCGTGGCCGCGCACCTTGCACGGGACAAGTTCCTTGGGCGCGGGATTTCCCTGCACTCGGGCGGTGGCTTGATCGTGCAAAGCAAGCAACGTCTGCCGGCAGTCGTGGAGGAAGTTGATCTCTTCAGCGACGAAACCGACACCGCCGCCTCCGGCACCGTGCGCCAGGACCTGCACAAACATTTGGAGGGCGTGGGTGAGTGGGCACGGCGTTTCGCCGCTGGCTGCGGCCTGCCGCCGTCGCTGGTGGAGGCTATCGAACTTGCGGCCCGCGCCCATGATCTCGGCAAGGCCGATCCGCGCTTTCAGTCATGGCTGCGGGGTGGCGTGCTCTTGGGACAAAGCAATGTGCTCCTCGCCAAGTCATCGGACATGCCTCAGGGTCGACGCGAAAGCATCAAAGCCCGCATCCGCGCCGGCTATCCCGAGGGCGGGCGGCATGAACTGTTGTCCACGCGGCTACTGGAAGGCGTGTTGGAAAACTTACACCCCGATGAAAACCTCCGCGATCTTGTCTTGCACCTCGTAGAAAGCCACCACGGCTACTGCCGCCCTTTCGCTCCCGTGGTGTTCGACGACGCCGCGCCCAAGGTCGCCGTCGAATGGAACGGACGAAAGCTCGAACACAGCGGACCCACGGGCCTTGAACGCCTAGACTCTGGCGTGACCGAACGCTTCTGGCACCTCACGCGCCGATACGGCTGGTGGGGCTTAGCTTGGCTGGAAGCCATCCTGCGCCTGGCCGATCACCGGCGCAGTGAATGGGAGGAGCAACACGCATGAGCAAACTTCTATTGACCGGCATTGACGGAGCTAATCCATTGGGGTTTCTGGCAGCGGTGGGGACGACTATAACTACGCGCCGCTTTTCCGCGGATGTGCGTCTTTCCTGGCAAGGCGCCGGAGGCGCTTGGCGGCCGGTGCTGTCATGCTGTGAAAGGGATGAGGAAAGGTTTATCGAATTATTATATGACGCGCTCGCGGCAACATCATCATCGCCCTTCACAATCGACAAGAAATTGCCATTTGACTTGACGACGCTCAGCTCTGCCTTGCACAAAGCCCAAAACAGCGCTAGTTCGCACGATCGCCGTCTAGCAGATTTCCTGACCGCTTTCGGGAGCGAGGCAGCTCCCGACAAACAAACCTTCAAAGATTCGGCGTTCCGGATGGTTCGAAGTGGTGATGCAGCAGGACAAGGTCTACCTGTGTACGCCCAGTCTATTCGAGAGCATACCGATAAACGTGCATTGTTTGGGACTCTCTTCGAGCCCTGGGACTATGCCGATCAGGAATTCAGCCTGCGTTGGGACCCCTTGGAAGATCAGCGTTACGCCTTGCGCTGGCACGACCCTAGCGGTGACAAGGACAAGCACGCGCCGAAAACCATGCTTGGCGCCAATGCCCTGGCGATTGAGGCGCTGGTTTTGTTCCCCACCACCCCGCACCCCAACGGTTTGGCGACGACAGGATTCTTGCAATCAGGGCGACGAGAGTTCTTTACCTGGCCGATTTGGACGCATCCGGTCAGTCCCGAGATGCTTCGTTCGCTGGTCTCGCTCCCGGAACTCCACTGCGAAAGGCCGCCCAGGCAGACACTTGCAGCGCGGGGGGTCGCCGAGATCTACCGCTGTGAACGAATTCCCAACGGATATTACAAGAACTTCAGCCCCTCGATTCCGGCTTGATTTCTAAATGTCTCATACCTGCCTTTGTACTCAACCAACGCTTCCACCATCCCGCCCGCAAATCCGGCAAAGAGCTCACCCAGCCCGACGGCCGAGCTTGCGTCCGGACTTTCCGTGCGTTTCGTTTCAATCCCGACGCTAATTAGAATAAAGGAACTAGCAGGCAGACATCGGGATCTCGACGACATCCAGCCCCTCCGTGGGATTTTGAATGATAGGAAGCAGGATGAACCAGGGCAATGACGATATCGACTGGAGCCTGACGAGCTGGGAAGGCAGCCGGCGCGCGCAGTTGCGCCGATGGCTCGCGCTCACGGTTCGCGAGCGGCTGCAGGCAATAGAGGAGATGGCCGAGGTTGCAGCGCGAATTGCGAGCTCACCGCCATTGAGCGAGCGTCATGCAGCCACAGGTACCCCTGCATCCGTCGCCGGTGGCGACAGTGCCGTTCCCGGAGAGGATCGGGGATCGCCTTAGAATTGGTCCAGGCGATCGTACCCACCCAATCGGCTAAGTTGGGCTAGGCTGGACCTCAAAGGTGTCCGACTTCCTGGGCTCTGCGCCATAGTGCGGTTATGGTATGATGCGCCATCATGAAGGCTTGGCAGCTCTTCCGCTATACAGACAGGCGGGAAGATGTAGCCA
>JBQTKC010000344.1:0-5010 GCA_052386575.1 Beijerinckiaceae bacterium | reverse complement strand
AGCGAAGGCGTTCTTCCATGGCCGAACTTTCTCTCCACGGCATCCACACCTCCTGCTTGCCAGCGCAACCAAAAAGTGTAACCCATGTGTCCGGTACGAAATGTCACCTATGTCTCGGGCCGCTCAGAGTGTCCGTTCCGGACACATAGGTTACGTCTCTCGCGCATATCGTGCAGTTGTTTGAGATTGCGCCTAAAATTCGCGAAGGGCGGGCGCGCCGGAGCCACATGCCTTGCTGCGCCACGGGCTTTCCGGCTTGCAAAATCGGCGTCTCTGTTTTCCTCGCAAGCCCGCGGAAGACAGCACCGGGCGCGAGGATGCTTTCGCCCGACTCAAAAACCCGGAAGCACTGGCGGTCCCGATCATGTATATCAACAGCCCGCGGCAACAAGCCATCGCCCCCTTCGGCAATTTGGCGGAAGAAGGATAGACCGCATGGAAACACTACTGAGTCCGGCCGGTTTCTGGCTTGGCCTTGGCGCGTTTCTTATCGTGTTCGAGGCGATTACCATGCCCGGGCTCGGCCTGTTTTTGGCTGGGCTCGGGGCGCTGTGCACCGGCCTTATTGTGAAAGCGGGCATCGCCGATGAAGGAGCCCTAGGGGCACAGACGGCCTGGTTTTTCGGCCTGACCGCGTTCTGGACGATGGTGCTGTGGAAACCGCTTCTAAAATTCCGCACGAAAGGCAAGCACAAGGATGTCGAGCTAAACAACATGGTGGGAGGCACCGCTACCGTCGGCGAACACGGGCTTGCACGCGGCCGGATCGGACAGGTGGCCTGGTCGGGTACGCTAATGAATGCCGAGCTTGAGGCTTCGGAGCCTGTCGAATTCCTGCCTGCCGGCGCGCTTGTCGTGATCAAGGCCGTCTCCGGCACCACGCTTACCGTTATCCCTAAATAGGAAATTCTGTCATGGTGGATTTCGCGACTGTATTTGCGCTGGTCATCACCCTTCTTGCGGCCGTTACCGTATTCAAGGGCGTGCGGCTGGTGCCGCAGCAATCGGTCTGGATCGTCGAAAAGCTCGGCCGGTATGACCGCACGCTCGAACCGGGCCTCAACTTCCTCATTCCCTATATCGAAACGGTATCCTACAAACATTCGCTCAAGGAGTACGCGACGGAGGTGCAGGAGCAGACGGCGATCACGCGCGACAACGTCACTTTGCTGCTCGACGGCATTATCTACTTGAAGATCACCGATCCCGTCCACGCGTCGTATGGGGTGACCGATCCTGTGTTTGCCGTAACCCAGCTCGCCCAGACCACCATGCGCTCGGAAATCGGCAAGCTCACGATGGACGCGACCTTCGAGGAACGCGAACGCCTGAACGCCAATATCGTTACCGCCATCAATGCCGCGGCACAGAGCTGGGGCACCCAGTGCATGCGCTATGAAATCAAGAACATCAGCCCGCCGGCAAGTATTCTCAAATCCATGGAAATGCAGGTCTCGGCCGAGCGGCAGAAACGCGCGGTGATTTTAGAGTCCGAAGGCAAGCGCCAGTCGCAGATTAACGTGGCCGAAGGGGAAAAGCAGCAGGTGGTGCTGAAATCGGAAGCAGCGCAGATCGACCAGATCAACCGGGCGCGCGGCGAAGCCGAGGCGCTGCTCATGGTGGCGGAAGCAACCGCCGGCAGTATCCGCCAAGTGGCGGCGGCCATCAACGAACCAGGGGGCCGCGAGGCCATCGATCTTAAAGTGGCCGAACAATATGTCGATGCGTTCAAGAACCTGGCCAAGTCGAGCACTGCCGTGCTGCTGCCCAGTGACGCGGGCAATGCGGGTTCGATGGTCGCGCAAGCTCTGACCGTGTTTGACACTTTGCGCAACCGCCGTGAGTCCGCGCGCGGAGGCACGTCCATCGTACCGAGATCGCCGCCAAGCCCCGCCTGAAACAGCGGGGATTGAGAGTAAGTCAATGAAATCTTATCGCCCTGATCGTCGCGAAGTATGATACCGTGGCCGCAAAAGATTTTTCGCCGGTTTCGCTCCTCGGAGCTTTTCGGCGAGGGAGTGTCAGCCGTTTTGTATAAGTCGCTCCTGTAAGGAGTTATATAGGTCAAGCTCTGCGAATTTTTGTCATAGGGTCTGATAGAGCTATCTCCTCGGAGCCGCCTTCGCTCGCTCGCCCATTTATGGCGAGCGACGCGCGGACGGGGTCTAACCCCGCAATCGCCGGATGTGGCTCGATTTTCCTTTGACTCTAGAGCGACACAGCTACATGATCAGTATGTTTTGCTGGATTGATGACGCGGCCATGGAGAACCCAGGAGGGTTAAACCTCACACTCCACGGCTTGACGGTGATCGCAGGCCGTTTTTCGCTATCTGAGCATCCAACCAGTTCAGAGTAGGAGCCTTTCACGTCATTTCGGGGTTCATCCGGGGAATCCGGTTGTACTATTCGGGGGCACCGTGGTAGCCCCTAACCCATTTGGCCCCTCGCCGAGAGGTGAATCATACAATGCATGGACTAAAAGTATGACTGTAACCATCGCACACCTTCAACCGATCGTTTCTTTGCTCGCCGGTATCCTGATCTTGATCATGCCGCAGTTGCTCAATTACATCGTAGCGATCTTTTTGATCCTCTCCGGTATCTTGGGCCTCGGGCTGATTCATTGATGGAAATTTGACGTCAAGAATCGGCGCGAAGTTTTCAACGGTTCGGTCTGTTGCCGCCAAGCTCGCTGCACATAACTCGCCGGCAACCCGAACCACTATAGGCTGATCGCTCTAGATTTCCGCTTCCGCGGCTTCCGCAACGCGCTCCGCGCAGGGCTCGCTCAGCACCGGCTTTGCGGGCAACGGGAATTGCGGGCACATGGGCGTTGGAATGTCGATCTCGACCTCGAGGGTCGAGATCACCTCGCCGCGCTCCATCTTGACCTTGATCCCGTCCTGCTCGACGGGAAAGTGCTTGGCGATCACCGCCATGATCTCGTCCTGAAGAATGGCGATCAGATCGGACTTGCCGGAGGCGGCGCGCTCATGCGCGAGCAGGATTTGCAATCGTTCCCTGGCGACCGGTGCGGTACGCGGCCGCGTGAAAAAATCAAAGAGTTTCATGCCGCCCTCCGTCCAAACAGCATGCCGAACAGGCCTTTCCTGTCGTTTGGAATCTTCATATCCAGGGCTTCGCCGTTAAGCCGTTTCGCGGCGTCGCTATAAGCGCGCGCCGGCGCGCTCAAAGGATTGTTGAGAGTGACCGGCGAGCCGAGATTGGAGGCGCGCAGCACCTCAAAGCTTTCCGGGATGATTCCAAGCAGGGGGATGGAAAGGATTTCCAGCACATCGTCGACATTCAGCATTTCGCCGCGTCCAGCGCGCGCGGCATCGAAGCGGGTGATCAGGAGATGCTTTTCGACGCGCTCCCCTTTTTCCGCCTTTTCGGTCTTGGAATCGAGGAGACCGATCATCCGATCGGAGTCGCGCACCGAGGATACTTCGGGGTTGGTCACGATGAGCGCGACATCGGCATGGCGCATGGCAAGCGTGGCGCCGCGCTCGATGCCGGCGGGGCTATCGCAGATCACCCAATCGAATTTTTCCCGCAGCTCGGCGATAACGCGCGAAACGCCGTCTTCCGTCAAGGCATCCTTGTCGCGCGTCTGCGAGGCAGGCAGCAGGTGCAGCTCCGGCACGCGCTTGTCGCGGATGAGAGCTTGCGCGAGCTTGGCATCGCCTTGAACGACATTGATCAAGTCGTAGACCACGCGGCGCTCGGCCCCCATGACGAGATCGAGGTTGCGCAGCCCGACATCGAAATCGACGAGCACGACCTTTTTGCCCGCCGTCGCCAGCGCCGCGCCCAACGCCGCGGTGGAGGTCGTCTTGCCGACGCCGCCCTTGCCCGATGTTACGACCAATACCTTGGCCATGTAGCTACCTCCCAATTTGTCCTAGTCCTGAGCCATCATCATTGAATCACCGTCGAGCCAGACCTGAATCGGCTGGCCGCGCAAGTGGGCGGGCATATCGTCGGCCACCATGTATAGGCCGTCGATGGAAAGCAGCTCGGCTTCGAGCTTGCGGCAAAAAATCCGCGCGCGGGCGTCGCGTGAACCGGCGATCGCCCGGCCCCGCAGCGTACCGTAGACATGGATCGAACCGCCGGCGATCACCTCGGCGCCCGAGGATACCGAGCCAACCACAATCACATCGCCCTCTGGATGCACGATGCACTGGCCGGAGCGGACCGGACTGTTCAGCAGAAGGGAATTTGGTTGCTGCTGCGGCGAAGGAGCGGCGGGAGCGGAGCTAGCGTCGCCTTGCGGCGAAGCGGCGTTGGCTAGTGCCGCCGCGTCGAGATCGGAACTGGGCAATGGAGCGGGGGCAGGTGCCTCCGCGGCGGCGGGAGGATCATCGCCCTGGGCGGCGCTGGTCTGCCGCCCGCTCAAAAGCAGCGGCGGCATCGCGAAGTCGAGCCAGGACGGTTCGGCGCCCTCGATCCCCATCACCTTGATGTTGCGCAGGGCGAGGTTTTGCAAAAGCTCCGTGAGCCCTTCCTTGCCAGGCTGCAGAACCGCGACGTCGAGCACCACCGGCCGCCCGAAGAAAAACCCCGGCGAGCGTTCGAGCCAGGAGTCGAGCTCGGCAAGCCAGGTTGCCGCGGGCGGCGCCGGCGCCAGAACCATGGCATGGTAGGAGCGGCCATGGAACCTTATGGAATGACGAGGGTGGGCAGCTTCTTCTGTCACGCGCGCGCCTCTAAATCTCTTTCGCAGGATTACGCAACGTATGGTTAACACCGGGTTAAGGTTATGGCCGCGAGCCTCGGATTATCGCGGGCGCGGTGCGCGCGGGATTGCCGAATGCTCCGCCGGATGGAGCGGCTCTAAGGTCAGCCGGCCGAAAATCACCTTGCTGCAGGTCTTTCTTGGTGACGTCAAAAGGTTTGTGTCAGCAGGAAAGGGGAGCTTATGCCTTGTGAGCGGTTTTCGTGGATGAAGACGGCGAAGAGGATGCGGTCCATGCTGGTCTTGTCCTGGAAGACGCCCATGGGA
>JBQTKC010000343.1:0-6212 GCA_052386575.1 Beijerinckiaceae bacterium | reverse complement strand
CGAGGCAAAATGAGCGGCTGACGGCAACGAAATCTTGTTCGCGATCAGTGCCATAGCCGTCGCGAGCCCCCGCGCGCGGCAACCAAACGCCGATCATGCAAAGCCCGGAAATTATGCAAAGCTCTCCACATGGATTTCGTCACCCCATATAGCCCTCTGGCAAGGTGGCGGCCGAGCAGTACAGCTTCTCGTTCCCGGCTGACAGTTTTGTTTTTGTGCTCCTGAAATCGGTCTTAACCCATATACGGCCGCCGCAGATCAAGCGCTATCTCGAAGAGATACGCCGAGTCCTCGCAGCACGAGGTTCGGCGCTGATCACGTTGTTACTGATGAATGACGAGCAACGGCGGCGCGCGGCCGCAGGCTTCCCTCAAATCGCCTTCAGATACGGCGATCCACCGTGGTGCTATGGACTTCCTGGTGACCCTGAGAGTCGCTGCGCCTTCGAAGAAGCGTATATCGTCGACCTATTAGGTGAGGCGGGTCTCGTCCTCGATAGCCCCATCTGGTATGGTACATGGTCGGGACGGGCCGGTGGCATATCACTCCAAGACATGATACTTATCAAGCGCGCTGATCCATAATGTCCCGTCTTCAGTTGCCGGCCACGAAACCGTGCCGTCGCCGCGCATGGGAGAGATAGCCGAGAGGGCGAGACAGGCGAGATCAGTGCCTTGATCCCGACAGACTACATCTTCGCAGGGGCCCTGATCGGTACCGGTGCGATGAACGTCAGACAACATCCCCGCCGGCGATTGCTCCGCTGGCGGGACCAGGTCTTGCTCAGGTGTGCCTTGGCGGCCGTGGCGCCTCCGGTCGCGAGGGGCGAGCTGAATGCCGATGATTTGTTACTCGCGGAGGTGAAGCTTCGCCCGACGAATTAATCGAACAAACCAATTGGGGCTTGAAAAGTTTCGGGAAAGCGAGGATTACGATGGGAATCGAGCGCGCGCGACGCCTCCGCCGAAGGCACGAGAGCGTTGGCTTGCGCCGGCAATTTTCCCCGGCGCTTTCAAGTAGGCGATAGGCATGGGAGCGTTGGGCCGATTTTGCCGTTGCCTAATACTAGCCTCCCGAGCGCGAGGACCCCGCGCAAGGAGTGCCGCGCGTAATGTGTACTGCTTGAGGGTAGTCATCTTTAGAAATTTGGGATTACGGACGGAGTAGCGACAATGGAATTTCACCGTATTTGGCGGATTCTCGCCGACAATAAATGGATTTTGATCTGGTTGCCAATCATCGCAACTGTCGCCGCCCTTGGAGTGACCTACGTACTCCCTGAACAGTACGAGTCCACCGCGTTGGTGCTCGTCCGGCCGTTCGAAGACATCAAATTCAGCTCGGGCGGTGGCGACAAGAAGGAGATCCCCGATTTTCCAGTAAACTTGTCCGCGCCCATCGACGCCCTTAGCAAAACGTACAAGGAAGTAATAAACAGCCCGGCCGTGGCGATGAAAATCGTTGACGTTCTTCAATTGCATGTAAAGAAGCCGAAGGAGTACCAGAGTGTATTAGAAATGGTTCAAGACAAAGTGAAAACATGGGTCAAAAGCACGACCCGGACTGTGCGTAATTACTTCAAGTATGGACGAGACATTCCCGCGTCTCCGTACGATCTCGCCGTCGAGGACATCGAACAGAACCTCAAGGTCGTTGCTGCTAAGGATACTTACGCTTTCGACATCACCTATCGCTCCGGTAACCCGCAAGAGGCGGCGGCTGTTGCCAACATGGCGGCTAAAATCTTCCGCGAGGACAGTTCCGAGGCGTATCGCAGCGAGTCGGCCCGCGCCCGCGAGTTCATCGAAATGCAGGTCGCCGAGAGTCACAAAGCGCTCGAGCAAGCCCGTGCGGCGAAGCTCGCCTACGAGAATTCGGGCGGATCGTTCGACGTGGACTCGGAATATAAGGAAAAGCTAAAGAACCTAACGGAACTGGAAAACACGCTCGCGAAGACCGAGGCGAAGCAGTCGGGGCGGCGTTTCCTGGCCGAGCGCACCCACATCAAAGAGAGCCCGGACGTGATTGCGAATGAGGGCGAGATAGCGGAGCTAAAAAGACAGATTTCGACCTTGCGGGCGCAGCAAGCCGCCTACCCTGCAAAACAGTCAAAAATGGACGCCATAGCTCTCACCAAGCGCCTTGCGGAGCAGAACTATGAGTTCTTTCTCAAGCGCTACGAGGAGGCGCGCGTAAGAGAATCCGGCACGGTCACCGAAATTCGCATTGCCTCGGCCGCGGTACCCGGTCTCTACCCGGTCAAGCCGATAAAATATGTGTACGCCGGACTGAGCTTCGCAACGGCCTTGGGTGTGGCGATCGGCTGGGTGCTGTTGTTAGAAACGTTTGCCCCACGCGTCCGCACGGTCCGCGACGTCGACGATAAGCTCGGGGTGCCCGTGTTGGGCGCGGTACCGCCTCTGAAACGTTCCTGGTGGACAGTAGGTACTTAGCATTACAGCTGCATTTTTGCTTGAGGTCTGAATCGATAGGCCACCATGATTCGGAGGATCATGGTTGGCGGGAGCATCGATCGAGACGACGCTGGAGCTTTGGGCGTCTTCTCTGCGGGACGTGAAGGCGCGGATACGGCCATTGTTCGGGCAGACCCGTGTGCTGGTGGCGGCGGGACAGATTCTGGACGGGCTTCTGGGGAACGAGCCGCGCAAGACGGGCTGGATGCGCGCAATCGAAGGAGCCGGCGATGGGTTTCGTTGAACTGATTCTCACGGTTTGTACTTTGACTCTGCCCGCTTCTTGCGAGGAGCGGCGTCTTTCGTTCGTTAGCGAAGGCTCGCTCATGCAATGTTTGTCGCAGGCGCCGCCCGCGATCGCCGAATGGGCGAACAGCCACCCTGGCCGCAGAGTTGTGAAATGGCGTTGCAGCTATCCGGGGGCTGAAGGCAATTCGCTGTGAACACTTCACCGCCTAAAGGCGGTGGCTTCGAGTTACGGCTGGAAGCCGGATCAATCGGCCCAACGGGCCGATAAGCCTTCACCACCTTGAAGTTATCATCCGGCTCCTCGGGTTTCTGGTCCCCAACGTATTGTTCCAGATATCATCGGTAACGTTGCCGCTTGACGCCGCCCAGTAGCCCCCCATGGATGTTGTCCCCAGTAACGCTTCCGGAGGGCTTGATACTCAGAAAGTAGCTTGTGCAAACTCTTCCCTTTCAAGAACTGGACCGCTCGCGGCACGGACAGCTGGGGCGGGATCGAGATCAGCATGTGCACCTGATTTCTAGTGACCGCCCCGGCATAGATCGTCATTTCGTTGGACCGTGCCCATGCGCGGTCCGTGTGTTTCTCCAGCGCCAGCCGCGGAACGGACTAACACTAGCAATTGGGTATTGTGCCCTTACGGTAGGTTAGGAAGTCGAATTACAATGTGCCTCCTTTCAGGAAAGATAACATTGCGGCTCCTTTCAGGAAAATGGCAATTTATGCTATTATCTGGAGGTCAACTTGACTGACACTTGTTTATCGAATATTATGTAAATATGAAAGAATTCCTCGGCAATCGCAGGCTTCTTCTCAAGAGTTTGGGAATGGGCACGGTCCTGTGGCCATTCCTGCACGAGCGCGTCTTGTCGGCCGCTCCTGTCGATGAGCCGCCACGGCCGCCTCTGCCGCGCGGCTACTTACTTGTCCAAGATGTGACCACCTACAACCAAAGCAAATACGGTGCAATCAGCACCGCCGAGGAGGCGCGGCTGCTGTTTGGACAAATTGCCGGACGGGTCGATGCGGTTGAGTATGGTTCCCTCTTTTACGGCGAGCCTGACCTGCGTGCGCATGAAGTAGTGGCGCGTGAAGCCACGTTGCAGCGCGTGGATCTATGGGCCAGCACCTTTCGAATGTTGAAACGCGTTCGGGCCTTTGGGCCGATTCGTCCGGAATTCCAGGCCCACGTGATGGAAGCCGATGGCCGGATTGTACCTGCGCAGATTTTGAGGGACTCCGGGCAGGCCCTGGAGGAACCCGATGGGCGGCCCCAAACGCTCTTCGACGTTCTCAATCCAGAAGCGATGGACTGGTTCGCCGGCGCATTCAGGGCGAAGTATCTGGAGCGCATGAAGGGTTTGCTTACTGGATTGTTTTTCATCGAGGATTGCTTAGTTTATCTCGCCAAGTGGGGGAACAATATTCGTTACGATTACTGGCGCAACGCGACATTCAGTCCGCGCGTTCTGGATTTGTGGCGCGCGTATTGCCGCCAGCACGAGGTGACGCAGGACGGTGAACTCGTGGACAAGTTTCCGGTCCATGACCAAAATATGGTGGCCAACGGGGCCGGACGCTCACAATTCATACCTGGATGGAACGTGCCGGCCGAGATCGAGCCCGGCCAACGCTTCGTGGACTTGCCTCGCGCGACGGGCGTGTGGCGCCACTGGTACGATTTCACCTGCGATCTCTTCTTGAAAAACTGGATCGGGCGGCTCGCCACGGCGGCGAATGAAGTCAACCGCGGCGAGCCGGGCTGGAAAGGCACGATGTATTTCGGAATCTCCAACTGGAGCCTGCCCTACGAGCAGGTGCAAGACCCAGACTTCGCAGTGCCCGCGAAGCATGGATGGGGCGCGTGGGGCCGGCAGCGCGGCGTCGACCTCACGAAATTGGCGGAACACCCGGAAATCAATGCGATCGTCTGCGAGACCTTCCCGCCGCTCGCCGCGAATCTAGAACAGTTCGTGGCTGAGTACGCCCGCATCACGCGCGCCGCCGGCAAGACCTTCGGCGTGATGCTGCATCGCGATGATAACTGGCCCTTGAAGCTCGATGAGGAACCGCGGCGCTGGGCGCTGATCGAGAAGTACCGGCCGACGATTCTCGCGCGCTACCCCTTGCACCACATGCTGCCTGGCAACGAATTCTACTGCGCCGAAGGGGAAGCACTTTTCGAGCGCGGTCTCGCGCATTACAAGGAACCGGCCTAGCTGTTTGGTCTCATCCGTACGCCAAATTGCCGCCCATCCTGGACTTCGCTTCAAAACCGGTCCAAATCCGTTGAATCAAAATAGGGCCGAGACCGCAATATTTTTGCAGCGCGAGGAAATCGAGCGCTACGCGCGCCATATTGTGCTGCACGGCGTCGGTGGACCTGGCCAACAGAAGTTAAAGGCCGCGCGGGTCCTCGTCATAGGCGCGGGCGGTCTCGGATCGCCGCTCATTCAATATCTCGCGGCGGCGGGCATTGGCGAGATCGGCGTTCTCGACGACGATGTGGTCACGCTGTCGAATCTTCAGCGTCAAGTCCTGCACGGCACAGCGGATATCGGCCGCGCCAAGGTCGAAAGCGCGAAAGCGGCGATCGAAAGATTGAATCCGCATGTCAAGGTCATGGCACTCCCGGCAAGGCTTTCCGCGGACAACGCCCGCGCCATGGTTGGCTCCTTCGATGTCGTCGCCGACGGCTCCGACAATTTTGCGACGCGTTACGCCGTGTCCGACGCCTGCTACTACGAAAAGCGTCCGCTGGTTACCGCCGCGGTCGGCGCCTTCGACGGCGCGCTGACCGTTCTGCGCCCCTATGAGAACGGTCCCTCCGGCGAGCCTAATCCAACTTTCCGTTGTCTTTATCCGGCGCCGCCGCCAGCGGGGACGGTGCCATCTTGTTCCGAGGCGGGCGTGCTTGGCGCCCTGACCGGAATCCTCGGCGCGATGATGGCGCTGGAAGTGATCCGCGAAGTCGCCGGATTCGGCGAAGGACTTGTCGGCAGGCTTGTGCTCGTCGATGCGCTCGGCATGCGGTTCGAGACAATTCACTACCGGTGGGATCCGGAAAATCCCCTGAACGGAACCGCCGCTGCAGTATCATAGAAGGCGCGCGGCGGACGGTCGTGGCATTCCTAACTATAAGTTTAGCCCTTTCCATAACGCCATCTCATCGCGCCACACTGACACTGTACGGATTCAGCGTTACCGGCATCGGCTTGCCATAGCCATTTCTTGCAGCTGGTACATTTGAAGACATCTAGCGCTTTCTCACATACATCGATCAATCTGTTGGCCTCAGGTTGCACTATGTCAAAGGAGTGGGACGCCCGATTAGCCCACGAGACCAGTAAGCGGTCCGCATCTTTCAACGCCACGATTGCATCTGGATGGCTGATACCATTTCCGGTTAATTAATTCGGATCGATCCGCTTTGGCCACCAATGGAATCCGGTCCGGCTCTGGATTTGCTCGGGCTCGTCGGCGAGGGCGAC
>JBQTKC010000342.1:0-26789 GCA_052386575.1 Beijerinckiaceae bacterium | reverse complement strand
TATCTAAATGAATTCCCGAGCGCGCGAGCGAAAAGAAACCGCTCCAATTAGATCTGGCAAATCGTGCCGCGCGCTGAGAGGAATCGTTTAATGGAACGAGCTAGAATACAATGAGCGCGGCACGCATTGTCATTGCCAAGAGCACCAGGGACGCGGCCATGAAGATTGTGAAGCGAAGTAAAATGACATTAACCAGCGCTTGAACGAGACTATGGGCTATCCGCAGACCGACGTAAAGCCAAGCGAGGCCGGCGTTAATTCCCTGACCAGCGCCGAGGAAGGCCAAGGTGAGAGCAACGGCGTAAAACAGTGTCGGCTGCTCCATGAGGTGGTTGTAATTGTCTGCCTTCCAGCGCACCTTTGCGGGCAGTAGCGCGTCAAACTCCGGCTTGGGGCGGTTCGGGTCGAGGGCGATTTTGTACTTCCTGATCGCCGGAATACGTGCCGCATAGAGCCACCCCCACATGACGAATGTCCAAATGACCAGCGCGACCACCGGTCTGAAAATTGAACTGTCCAACGTATTCTCTCCTTCAAGCGGCTCAGTGTCCACCCATCGGCTACGGCCACAATCGCTCCAGCGACTTTCGTCCCTTAAAATACTCTTCGCACTCGCGCCTATGTTGGCTAGTCCCTCGTTTCGTTTGCTGCCTTGCCGCCGGCACATGCTTTAACGGCCGAGCTTGGCAAGCTCCTCGTTCAGCGCCGGCAAGATCGCGAAAAGATCGCCGACGAGCCCGTAATCCGCGATCTGGAAGATCGGCGCCTCCTCATCCTTGTTGATGGCGACGATGACCTTCGAGTCCTTCATTCCCGCGAGGTGCTGGATGGCGCCGGAGATGCCGACGGCGATATAGAGTTCGGGCGCGACGACCTTGCCGGTCTGGCCGACCTGCCAATCGTTTGGTGCGTAGCCGGCGTCGACCGCGGCGCGCGACGCGCCCATCGCCGCCCCGAGCTTGTCCGCGATGGGCTCGATCAGGGTCTTGAAATTGTCGGCGTTTTGCATGCCGCGGCCGCCGGATATGACGACCCTGGCGGCGGCAAGCTCTGGGCGCTCGGATTTGGCGAGCGTCTCATCCTTAAAACGCGAAATTTCGGGCGCGGCGGCGGCGGCGATCTTTTCGACTGGAGCAGGCGCCCCCTCCCCGGCCGCCAAAAATGCCGCCGTCCGGACCGTGATGATCTTTTTTGCGCCGGTTGATTGCACTGTCTCTATCGCGTTGCCGGCATAGATCGGACGTTCGAACGTGTCGGGCGCGCAGACCTTGATGATCTCCGAAATCTGCATCACGTCGAGGAGTGCCGCGACCCTCGGCATGACATTCTTGCCGGTCGAGGTCGCGGCGGCCAGGATCGCCGAATAATTGCCGGCAAACGAGACGAGAAGTGCTGCCAGCGGTTCGGCCAATTGATGCGCATAGACGGAATCGTCCGCGGCCAACACTTTTTCGATGCCGAGCAAGCTGGCGGCGGCCCGCGCCGCGGCTTCTATACCATCGCCGGCGACGAGGACATGAATGGGCTCGTTCAACGCCTTGGCAGCCGTCAACGCCTTGGCGGTTGCGCCGTTGAGCTTGCCATTCGACACCTCGGCAAGAAGCAGGACCGCCATCAGAGCACCCCGGCTTCGTCCTTGAGTTTTGCGACGAGTTCGGCGGCGGAAGCGACCTTGGTTCCGGCCTTGCGCGTGGGCGGCGCAACGGTCTTCAAAATCTTGAGGCGCGGCGCGATATCAACGCCAAAATCGGCGGGCGTCTTCTCGTCAATCGTCTTCTTCTTGGCTTTCATGATGTTTGGCAGCGAGGCGTAGCGTGGTTCGTTGAGGCGGAGATCGGTTGTGACGACGGCGGGGAGTTTGAGGCTGACGGTTTGCAAGCCGCCGTCGACCTCGCGCGTCACGTCCACCTCGCCCTCGCCAACCACGACTTTCGAGGCAAAAGTGCCCTGCCCCCAGCCCAAAAGCGCGGCCAGCATCTGTCCGGTCTGATTGCAATCGTCGTCGATCGCCTGCTTGCCAAGGATGATCAGCGACGGTTCCTCGGCAGCCGCGACGGCTTTCAAGAGCTTGGCGACGGCGAGCGGTTCGACCGGCTGCTCCACCTTGATGAGAATGCCCCGGTCCGCGCCCATCGCGAGCCCCCGCCTGATCGTCTCGGCGGCTTGCACGGGCCCGATCGACACCACGATCACTTCGGTCGCCTTGCCGGATTCTTTTAGGCGCAACGCTTCCTCGACGGCGATTTCGTCGAAAGGGTTCATCGACATCTGGACATTGGCGAGATCGACGCCGGAACCGTCGGGTTTCACTCTGATCTTGACATTGAAATCGGCCGCCCGTTTCACGGGCACGAGAATTTTCATCTGAAACACTCTAGCCGGAAAAGCCGTGCGCACCCTAGCCGGACGCGAAGGCTTGGTAACGAGCGCCCTGGACGAAGTCAACGCGTCCGGCGCGCGACGAGAAAATGAAAGGAACGGATCGCCAGTCCAATTGCCGCGCTGGCCTCAACGATTCTGGCCAGGCACCCATAAAACGTCGGCTTCGCCCTTCCGGTTCACATAACGGGCCGCGACAAACAAGAAATCGGAAAGCCGGTTGACATATCTGAGCGCTGGACCGCCGACCTCCTCGCCCGGCGCCCCCGCCAAAGCGGCGAGCAGCCGCTCGGCCCGGCGCGTCACGGCGCGGGCGAGGTGCAGGGCCGCCGCCGCCGGCGAGCCGCCCGGCAGAACGAAAGAACGCAAGGGCGCGAGTTCCGCGTTGAGCTCGTCGATCTTGCGTTCCAGGCGATCCACTTGCGATTGGACGATGCGTAGCGGTTCGGTCTCGCTTTTGCCACCTGGCGGCACGCAGAGATCGGCGCCGAGATCGAACAGATCGTTCTGAATGCAAAGCAGCATTGCGTCGAGTCTGGCGAAAACCGCGTCGCGCGCCAAGGCAACGCGGGCGAGCCCGATCGCCGAATTGGCCTCGTCGATCGTGCCGTAAGCTTCGATTCTAAGATCGTGCTTGGCGCGGCGCTCGCCGGTGCCAAGCGCGGTCGTCCCGTCATCGCCGGTCCTTGTGTATATTTTGTTCAAGACAACCATGGCGCCCCACATCAATGCTTAGCTTCGCCATCACAATACTCAGACGATGGGTATAACGGCGAACTGGAGAACGGCCCGCCAGCGCCCCGGTTTTTGCCTCGCGCCAAAAACGTGCCGGGCAGGACTCAATAGCGGCGCAAGAGTCGTTCCAGATAGTCCAATTCCTCGCGGGGGCGGGCGGGCTCGCCGAGTCTGCGGCGGAGTTCCTCCAGGACGCGCCTTGCCCGCTCCACGCCGGGAAAACGCGCGGAAGGATCGAACCCGCGCAAGTGTTCCATCTGGCGCCCTAGGGGATCGGTGCCCTCGGCATCGCCAAACTGGCCTGGCCCGCCTTGACCGTCTCCAGCTTCCTCGCCAGCGCTCGAACCCTCCCCTTCACCGCGCATGCTTTCGGCGAGCTTTTGCGCGCCTTCATGCAAGGCCTCCACCGCGCGGCCTTGCGCATCCACCGCGCCATCGGTGCCGCGGGGGCCTTGACCGAGGGCGTTTTCGGCGTCGCGCATCGCATTTTGCGCGCCGTCTAGTGCAATGCCGCCGGCGCCTGCCTCGTCCAAGCGCTTTTGGAGATTTTCAAGCCGGTCGCGCAGCGCTTTCTGGCGCTTGGCGAGACCGGCATCGCTTTGTTGTCCCCCCCGGGGACTCATGCCGCTTTTGGAGCCGGGGCCTTGGCCGCTTCCTTGGCCGTCAAGGCCGCCTTCTCTTGCGTCGCCGTCCTGGCCAAAAATATCGCCGAGCGTCAGCTCACCCGGCAGGCCACCGCGTTCCTCGCGCTGCCGATGCCGTTCCGCTTGGCCGCTCTGATAGGTTTCGTCGCGCAAATCCTGCTGGTCCTGGCTCATCTGGCCGAGTTCGTCAAGCGCGCGACGCATCGCCTGCGCTCTAGGATCGGCCTTGCGCGGCCGCGCGGCCCGCAGGTTTTCAAGTATGTTTTGCAATTGCTCCAGCATTTTTTGTGCGCTCGCGCTATCGCCCGAGCGCAGCATCTCCTGCACCTGGTCGAGCATGGCTTGCAATTGCTTTGGAGTAATCGCGCGGCCCCTGCCATCGAGCGGCGCAAGATTGTCTTGGCGGCCCTCGTTCTTCTGTTGGGCGGCGAGCTCTTGCAAAAACCTATCCATCGCGGCGCGAAGATTTTCGCCGAGCCTGCGAATTTCATCCTCCGGCGCGTTCCGTTGCAAGGCTTCGCGCAACTGCTGTTCGGCGGCGCGAAGTTCGCGTTCGGCCTCGGAGAGATCGCCATTCTCGATGCGCAGCGCCATTTGCCAGAGAAAATCGGCGACTTCGACAAGATCGCTGTCGCGACGCGCCGCATTGAGCCGAACGAAAGCCACCCGCAATCCAAGATAGACGCCGGCGCCGGTGCCGAAAGATTCCGGCGCGATCATCAAGGCCTCGAGCGCGCTTGCCACCCGTGCCTTATCCTCTGGGGCGAGAATGAGATTGCGGCGCTGTTCGGCAAACGCGCGGGCAAGCGGCTTGACGAAAGGCTTTTGCGGCAGCGTGATTTCGACCGGATCGCTACTGCCCTCATTGCCTCCTTCATCGCGCGCGGTCAGAGTCATTTCAACACGGGCGCCACTCCACGGGTGTTCGGACAGATCGTTCGTCGTCTCGGCCTCTCCGCCGAGGGCCGGCGGCGGCGGCATAAGCGGCATTTGCGGCGGATCGGCGAGCGAACGCGCGGCGGGGTGTCCGCCTGGAAGCACTGGCTTGGCGAAACGAGCCTCCGCGCCGGTCACGCCGTAATCGTCGGCGACGCTGTATTTCAGCGTCATGGATCCACGCACATTGAACTTAGGGGCCCCGGTTAGCGCGATCGACGGCGGCCGATCCACAATGGCATGAATATCGAACGCGCCGAGCGGCGCGCCGGAATGGCCAAGGGCGAGCGTTGCGTCGCCGCGCAAAACCAGGCGGGTTTCGCCATTGCCGTCCCGCATGCCGCCCGCCAGCTTGGCGGAGGCGGTTAGGCTGGCTTGAGCGTCAGTTTTGTTGTCCTTGGCGGCCGCTAGAGCGCCTTTCACCTCCATGTCAAGATTGCCGCCCGGCGCATGAATGACAATGATCGAACCGCTAGGAGCTTCGATCTGCTGTAGGGTTTGGTGCGAGCCAAGCTTTAAGACGACCGGCGGCTTGCCGGTATAGGCGGGAGGATCGATCCAGGCGTCGATTCTGTAGTCTTTGTCCGGCGACGCATCGAAGCGCCAGTCGAACGCCGCGGCAACGCGCGCATATTTTTCGGGGCCCGCGACAAAGCCTGTCGCGATAAGCGCAACCAGGACGGCGGCACGCAAGGCATAAATGTCGAGATCGACCATGCGCGGCGACGGTCCGCCGGTGCGTAGCAGCGCCACGGCTTGCTCCGCGCGGCGGCGATGCAGGTTCCACAATGCCCGCGTCGCCGGATCGCTTGTCCCATTGCCGAGGCGGTCGTCGATCACGGCAGCCGGATGCGATGCAAGGCCGGACATGCGATCGATCCGGTCGATTGCCTCCTTGCGCGAGGGCAACCGGAATTTTCGCAGCGGCAGCAGGGCGGCGGCGAGGCCGAGCAAAAGCGCAACAACGCCAAAGGCCCGCGCCCAGCTCGGCGCGTCGAGCCAAAGCCCCGTCCACGAAACGCAAACGAAAACGCCGAGCACAATAAGCGGCGGCAATGCGGTTCGCCACGCCCGCTCGAAAAGAAGAATCGTGCGCGTCGTCGCGGCGAGCCGCTCCAGACGCGGGTTCGCGCTCACCTCTCCAGCTGGCAAGCGCCCCGGGCGCCATGATTTCAATCGCCCAAGTCTTAGCAAATCGGTCTCCAAGGCGCGGCCCCGCCGCGGGCAACCACTTTGGCGGCTTGCGCCAGGCGCGAGGCTAACATATCTAGCGCAACCAGGCCGGAATTTTGTCGAGGCCGATCAATTCCTCGTAAGTTCCGCGTGGGCGCACAAGGGCATACTCGCCGCCGCGCACGAGCACCTCCGGCACCAGAAGCCGCGAATTATAGGTCCCCGCCTGCACCGCGCAATAGGCGCCGGCCGACATGATCGCAAGGAGATCGCCCGGCGAAGGCTCGGGTAACTTACGCGACAACGCGAGATAATCGCCGGTTTCGCAGACCGGGCCGACGATATCGGCGGTGATTTCAGGGCTGGCTTGCCTGGCGCGAACGGCAAGTATCTCGTGATGCGCGTCGTAAAGCGTCGGGCGCACCAGATCGTTCATCGCCGCATCGACAATGACAAAGGTTTTGGCCTCGCCGCGTTTCACGAAGAGGACGCTGGTGACGAGAATACCGGCGTTGCCTGCGATCAGCCGTCCCGGCTCGAAGATTAGCCGGCAGCTGAGGTGCCCTAGTCTTGCCTTGACGATTGCCGCATAGCGCTCCGGATGGTAGCTCTCCGGATCTTCCCAGGAATTATATGGGATGCCGAGACCGCCGCCGAGATCGATGTGCTCAAGCACGTGCCCATCGGCGCGCAGAGCGCGGGCAAAATCGGCAATCAATCCAAAGGCGGCATCAAACGGGGCGAGGCCGGTAATCTGCGAACCGATATGAATATCGACTCCGGTGACTGCTATCCAAGGCAGGGCCGCCGCTTGCGCATAGATTTCGCGGGCGCGACGAATTGGAATGCCAAACTTGTTCTCCGCCTTGCCGGTGGCGATCTTGGGATGGGTCCTGGCATCAACATCGGGATTGACCCTGAGCGCCACGCGGGCCGTCCGGTTATGACTTGTTGCAACTTCGGACAGAAGGGCGAGTTCCGGCTCTGATTCGACGTTAAAGCAAAGAATGTCTTGTTCGAGCGCAAAAGCCATTTCCGCTTGCGTCTTGCCGACCCCCGAAAAAGTGATCTTTTCGGGCGCGACCCCCGCCGCCAGCGCGCGGCAAAGTTCGCCTCCGGAGACGACGTCCATTCCCGCGCCGAGCCGCGCCAGAGTTTTGAGGACGGCCAGATTGGAATTGGCTTTCACCGCGTAGCAAACGAGGTGAGGCAGGCCGGAAAAAGCCGAATGGAACACCTTGTAATGGCGGGTCAGCGTCGCCGTCGAATAGCAGTAAAACGGCGTGCCAACGTCCAAAGCGAGCGCTGCGAGATCGACTTCCTCGGCATGCATGACGCCGTTCTTCGTCGCGAAGTGATGCATCGGCGGATCAGAGCAAGGGATCGAGGACAAACGGTATACGCGAGGGCGGCGGTGTTTGCTTTCCTCCCGCTGGCGCCTCCACGCCGCTGGACGCGGCGGTATTTTGCCGGGCCAGCTCGCCTTTGTTCGCGGGCTCTTCATAGTCGCCTGGCGTGCCGGTTAGCGGCGCGTTCGAGGCGGGCGCGCCGGGCGGCGGCTCCAGCGGTCCCCGCCGTCCGCAGGAGGCGAGCGAAAGGGCGAGCGCGGTGGCAAACGCGACGGCGCCGCGGGTGGGGAAAGTACGTCGCACGAACAAGCTCCAGAAGGAGCGCCACTTTGTATGAGGGTCAGATCGAAAGGAACCTTTGCGGCGCATGGTCAAATTGCGGTTGTCCCGCAATAACAATATTTGCGGTCAAATTCCATCGTTCAACCGGTATCGCTCGCGCCGTCCGAGCACCAGCGAGCGCGCTCGGCTCAGCCGTCGAGGAGTCGGTCGATCGCGGCGGCGACGGCATCGACCGGCGCCATGCCATCGACCGTTTTCAAAACCGACTTTTTTGCGTAAAAATCAGCGACCGGCGCCGTCTCGGCGCGATAGGCGTCGAGCCGGGTCTTGAACGCCTCCGGTGTGTCGTCTTCGCGCACCTTTCCGCCATTAGCTCGCGTTTCCTCGACGCGCGCCGCGATTCGCGCAAGCAGCACCGCCTCGTCCACCTTGAGCTCGATAATGGCATCGAGATTGAGGTTCTTGGCGTCCAGCATTTTAGCCAAGGCCTCCGCCTGACGCACGGTGCGCGGGAATCCATCGAGGACAAACCCCGCCTTGGCGTCAGGCGCCGCGATACAATCTTCGACGATACCAACCACGATCTCGTCCGGCACGAGGCAGCCCTTGTCCATGAGCGCCTTTGCCGCAAGCCCGGCCGGCGTTGCGGCCCTGGCCGCGGCGCGAAGCATTTCGCCCGTCGACAATTGCGGAATATGATATTTCTCCTTGAGCCGCGCCGACTGGGTGCCTTTTCCGGCGCCGGGCGGTCCAAGAAGGACCAGTCTCATCTGCGTCTTCCCCGCAGCTTGGCTTTCTTTATGAGCCCCTCATATTGATGCGCCTGCAGGTGGCCCATGACCTGAGCCACCGTATCCATGGTGACGCTGACCACGATGAGGAGAGAAGTTCCGCCGAAATAAAACGGCATCGCCGCATAGGAGACCAGCATTTCCGGCAACAGACAAATAAGGGCGAGATAGGCGGCGCCGAGGACCGTGACGCGGGTCAGGATCGCGTCGATATATTGCGCCGTCCGTTCGCCCGGCCTTATTCCCGGCACGAAGCCGCCGTGTTTCTTGAGATTGTCCGCCGTCTCCGCGGGATTGAAGACAATGGCGGTGTAGAAAAAGGCAAAAAAGACGATCAGCCCGACATAGGCGGCCATGTACAGAGGGCGGCCGTGCCCTAGATAGGTCGTGATCGTCGCGAGAATTCCGGTGCCGCCCTGGCTCTGCGAAAAATTGGCGATGGTGACTGGCAACAGCAAAAGCGAGGACGCAAAAATCGGCGGGATGACGCCGGACGTATTCAACTTTAGCGGCAGAAAGGAGGTTTGGCCCTCGTAGATTTTATTGCCTTGCTGACGTTTTGGGTAGGTGATCACAAGCCGCCGCTGTGCCCTTTCCATGAACACGATAAAGCCGACGACCGCAATTGACATCGCTAGAACCCCAATGATCAGTCCCGTCGAGATCGCGCCCTGGCGGCCGAGTTCCAAGGTGTTGACGATGGCCGAGGGAAATGCCGCGACTATGCCGGCGAAGATAATGAGCGAGGATCCATTGCCAATGCCGCGCGAGGTGATCTGCTCGCCGAGCCACATCAGGAACATTGTGCCGCCCACTAAGGTCAACACGCTGGAAACGCGGAAGAACAGCCCAGGTTCGAGGACAACCCCTTGCTGGCCTTCCAGCCCCACCGAGATGCCAAAGGCTTGGAAGGTGGCGAGAACGACTGTCAGATACCGCGTGTATTGATTGATGACCTTGCGCCCGGATTCGCCCTCCTTCTTCAATGCTTCCAACGTCGGGAAGACCGACGTCAGCATTTGGATGATAATCGCGGCGGAGATGTAGGGCATGATGTTCAACGCGAAGATCGCCATGCGTTGGACCGCGCCGCCGGCGAACATATTGAACAATTCAAGAACGCCCTGCCGGTTGCCGACAAAGCTCTTTTCGAAAACCACGGGGTCAATTCCAGGCAAGGGGATGTAGGTGCCCAGCCGATAGATGACCAACGCCGCGAGCGTGAACCAAATACGTTTTTTGAGTTCCTCGGCCTTGCCGAAGGCACTCCAATTGATATTCGCCGCAAGCTGCTCCGCCGCCGATACCATTTACCGCTCCCTTGACACCCGAGGCGCCACAACGTCTTTTACCATTTGACTTCCAGCGAACTGAGAAAGTTCCAAATCTCCTCCCCGCGCCAACTGTTGTCGGTTGCGTTTCCGCGGGCCGGCGAAACGAGCGCCGGCCTCCCGCCTTGGCGGCGAACCTAAGGCCCAGTTACCGGAAGCTCGATTTCCTTTTTTAGCAGAACGATCGACCCGCCAGCGGCCTCGATCAAAGCCACCGCGCTCTTCGACGCCGCGGCCACCTCGAAAACGAGCTTTGCCGCGAGTGCGCCCTTGCCCAGGATCTTGACGCCATCGCGCGGTTTGGCGCAGACGCCGGCGCCGATCAGCGTCTCGATCGTCACCGGGGCCGCCGCGTCGAGCTTGCCCGCATCGACCGCTGCCTGAACGCGGCCGAGATTGACTTCGTTATAATCGATCGAAAATGGGTTCCAGAAGCCGCGTTTCGGCAGCCGCCGGTGCAGCGGCATCTGCCCCCCTTCAAAACCCTTGATCGCGACGCCGGTTCGCGCTTTCTGACCCTTGACGCCCCGCCCGCAAGTCTTACCCTTTCCAGACCCAATCCCGCGCCCGACCCGCATGCGCTTCTTCAACGCCCCGGCATTGTCGGCAATATCGTTTAGCTTCATCGTCTTGCCCTCGCTTCGTCCCGCGCCGCGTCGACAATGCGAACGAGGTGCGCCACTTTCGCGATCATGCCGCGCACGGCGGCGGTGTCTTCAAGCGAAGACCGCCGGCCGATCCTGTTCAGTCCAAGACCGATAAGCGTCGCGCGTTGCGAGGCGGGGCGCCCGACTGGACTCTTGATTTGTTCCACGATGATCCGGGCCGCGGGGTTAGCCGTCATGATTGTTCCCTTACGCTTCGCTGGCGGCTTCCGTCTCGCCGCCTTGGCGGCGCGCTTGGAGCGCGGATACCTTGAGGTTGCGCCGCGCCGCGACGGCGCGCGGCGAATCTTCCCGCCGCAAAGCGTCGAAGGTCGCGCGCACCATGTTATAGGGGTTCGACGATCCTTGCGACTTGGCGACGACATCATGCATGCCGAGGGTCTCGAAAATGGCGCGCATCGGGCCTCCGGCGATGATCCCAGTTCCGGCCGGTGCCGCGCGCAGGACCACGCGGCCCGCCCCGTGCCGCCCATTGACGTCATGGTGCAAGGTGCGGCCCTCCCGCAGGGGCACCCGGATGAGCGAGCGCTTCGCGGATTCGGTTGCCTTGCGGATGGCTTCGGGAACCTCGCGGGCCTTGCCGTGGCCAAAGCCAACCCGGCCTTTCTGGTCGCCGACGACGACGAGCGCGGCGAAGCCGAATCTGCGGCCGCCTTTCACCACCTTGGCGACGCGATTGATATGGACCAAACGATCCATGAATTCGCTGTCGCGATCCTCGCGATCGCGGCCCCGGCCGCCTTCCCCATCACGCGCCATGATTTGGTTCCATTTTTCCTATCCGTCCGGTGTTTGCCGCGCCGCGCGCAAACTTCCTGTTTGCCGCCCGCCTTAAAATTTGAGTCCGCCTTCGCGGGCGCCTTCCGCCAGTGCCTTGACGCGTCCGTGATACATATAGGAACCGCGGTCGAACACGACTTCATTTATTCCGGCAAGCGTAGCGCGCTCGGCAAGTTGCTGGCCAACGAGCTTCGCCGACGCCACGGTTGCCCCGCTCTTCAGGCCCTCCCGGTTGGCCTTTTCGATCGACGACGCGGCGGCAAGCGTTCGGCCCACGCCATCGTCGACGATCTGGCAATAAATCTGCTTTGATGAGCGGAAAACGGTCAGCCGCGGCTTACCAAAGGCATGGGCCCGGAGCAAACGCCGGACACGCGCCTTTCGGCGGGTCTTCACCCTATTGTCTTTTGCCATGCCGCCAGCTCCCCACTTACGACTTTTCTACTTCTTCTTGCCTTCCTTGCGGAAGATAAATTCACCGGCATATTTTACGCCCTTGCCCTTATAGGGTTCGGGCGGACGCAAGGCGCGGATTTCCGCCGCGGTCTGCCCTACTTGGCGCTTGTCGATGCCGGTGATCGATATTTCCGTCGGCTTTGGCGCGGCAATTGCGATTCCCGCTGGAATAGGGAAATTCAATTCGTGGCTATAGCCAAGCGAAAGACGAAGGCTTGTGCCCGCGACCACGGCCTTATAGCCAACCCCGTTGATCTCGAGCTTGCGTTCGAAACCTTTCGAGACCCCGGTCACGAGACTATTGACCACCGACCGCGTCGTGCCCCACATCGCCCGCGCCTTTGTGCTGTCGTCGCGCGGCGCGACCGCGATCTTGCCGTCCGCCAAAGCCACGCTCACATTATCGGGCGCGGTGAAGGATAGCTCCCCCTTGCCGCCTTTTACCAAAATGAACTGGCCGTCCACCTTGGCCGTTACGCCGGCTGGGATGACAACCGGCCTTTTCCCAATACGCGACATGCTAGAATTACCTCGTTTGTCAGTTAGAAGACCTTGCAGAGGACTTCGCCGCCGACATTGGCATCGCGCGCGGCATGGTCGGCCATGACGCCCTTGGGGGTCGAAACAATGGTAATGCCCAATCCGTTCGCGACGCGCGGCATCGCTCCGACGGCGGCATACACCCGCCGCCCCGGCTTCGACACCCGCTCGATCTCGCGAATGACCGGCGTGCCGTCGGAATATTTCAGCTCGATCTCGAACTCGGTGTGGCCATTGCCATATTCGGTCGTGGAATAGCCGCGAATATAGCCTTCCGATTGCAAGACGTCGAGGACATGGGCGCGGAGCCGCGAACCGGGCGTCTGCACCTTGCCCTTGCGGCGCATCTGGGCATTGCGGATGCGGGTCAGCATATCGCCCAACGGATCGTTCATTGCCATGATCCGCTCTCCTACCAGCTCGACTTGACAAGACCTGGGATCAGGCCCTTCGAGCCCAAGTCCCGCAGCGCGATGCGCGACATTTTCAATTTGCGCGCAAAACCGCGCGGGCGCCCGCTCACCTCGCAGCGGTTGCGAATCCGCGAGGCCGAGGAGTTGCGCGGCAGCTTGGCGAGCTTTAGGCGCGCGGCGAAGCGTTCCTCCATGGTCAGGGACTCGTTGTTGGCGGCCGTTTTCAAGCGGCGGCGGCGGCCGGCATATCGCTTGACCAATTTGATGCGGCGGTTGTTTTTCTCGATCGAACTTTTCTTCGCCATCAATCCTTGCCTCTAGCGCCGGGTTTGCACCTTACGCGTTTTACTGCCGGAACGGAAAGTTGAAGGCACGCAAAAGAGCGCGCGCCTCGTCATCGGATTTCGCTGTCGTGCAGACGATCACGTCGAGACCCAAAATGCTTTCGGTCTTGTCGTAGTCGATTTCCGGGAACACGATATGTTCCTTGATCCCCAACGCGTAATTGCCTTGGCCGTCAAAACTCTTCGGGTTGAGGCCGCGAAAATCCCGGATCCGGGGAAGCGCGATCGTGACCAGCCGGTCGAGGAATTCATACATGCGCGTCTTGCGCAAGGTGACCTTGGCCCCGATCGGCATGCCCGCCCGCACTTTGAATGTCGCGATTGCCTTGCGGGCATGGGTAATGACCGCCTTCTGGCCGGCGATCAGGCCAAGATCGGCCGCCGCGAGGGTGACTTTCTTGGTGTCGTTGACCGCTTCGCCAACGCCCATGTTGAGGACAATCTTCTCGATGCCCGGCACTTCGAAGCGGTTCTTGTAGCGAAATTCCGCGACGAGCCTTGGGCGCACGACCTCTTCGTAATGTTTCTTGAGGCGCGGCACGTAATCCTTGGGCGGCGCCAGCGCTTCCGTGGCGGCTGCCGGCCGCGCTTCTCCCTTGCTCTCGGGAGACGGTTTCTTGGCCTTGGCGGTTGCCTTTGGCGCATCCCTGGCAGTGTCCTTGGCCGTATCCTTGCGGGGGCCCTTGCCTGCTGGCTTGCCCGCGCCCTTGGCTCCGCCTTTGCCGGATTTCGTCTCAGCCATCGATCAATTCTCCGGAGCCCTTGGCGAAACGAACCTTGCGGCCGTCCGCCAGGATCTTGAACCCTACCCGCGTTGGCTTGCCGTTCTTGGGGTCGGAAATCGCCAGATTCGAGAGATGGATCGGCACCTCCTTGGTGATGATCCCTCCTTCGACCTTGGCGGATTGCTTCTGGTGCCGCTTCACCGTGTTGACCCCCCGCACGATCGCGCGTTCCTCGCGCGGCTCTACCCGCACGACTTCGCCGGAACGGCCTTTGTCGCGCCCGGCGAGAACAACGACCCGGTCGCCCTTTTTGATTTTCGCCGCCATCACAAAACCTCTGGCGCAAGCGAGATGATCTTCATCTGGTTCCTGGCGCGCAATTCACGTGGAACCGGACCAAAAATGCGAGTTCCGACAGGCTCCGACTGGGCGTTGATCAACACCGCCGCATTGGAGTCAAACCGGATCACCGAACCGTCGGCGCGCTTGATGTCCTTGGCGGTCCGCACGACCACCGCTTTCATCACGTCGCCTTTTTTGACCCGCCCGCGCGGAATCGCTTCCTTGATCGAGACGACGATGATGTCGCCGACGCCCGCGTATTTCCGCTTCGAGCCGCCGAGCACCTTGATGCACATCACCCGGCGCGCGCCCGAATTATCGGCGACATCGAGGTTGGTTTGCATCTGGATCATCGTCTTGCACCTTTCGTCAAAGACCAGTCTCCGGCAGCCCGCGGCCATAAGGACCGCGCATGTTCGAGTTTTTCGCCTCCAAGTCCATTAGCCCGTCAATTCGCCGCGGCACCAACGACGGTCCAACGCTTCAGCTTCGAGATTGGCTTTGTTTCCTCGATCGTCACCGCGTCCCCCACCTTGAAAGCCCTCATGGCGTCATGCGCGTGATATTTCTTCGATCGCCGCACTGTCTTCTTCAACAGCGGATGGGTGAAACGGCGCTCGACCTTGACGACGATCGTCTTTTCTTGCTTGTCGCTCACCACGACACCGTGGAGAATTCGTTTCGGCATGATTTCTTGAACCTGTCTTTGACTTAGCCTTGGGTTTGACGCTAGCCTGCGCCTTCAACCTGCTTTTGCGCCGAAAGCGTCTTGATCCTTGCGATATCGCGGCGCACGACGCGCACCCGCGCGGTGTTTTCGAGCTGCCCGGTGGCGCGCTGAAAGCGCAGGTTGAATTGCTCTTTCTTCAGATTCAGGAACTCTTGCTCAAGCTGATCCTTGGACATCACCTTGAGATCGGACAAACGCTGCTTTTGTTTCATGACCGCTTCCCCTCTATTCGGCGATCCGCTGGGTGAAGCGGGTTTTGATCGGCAGCTTGGCCGCGGCCAGGAGGAGCGCTTCCTTGGCGGTTTCGACCGGAACCCCGTCGAGCTCGAACATGATGCGGCCCGGCGCGACACGGCAGGCCCAGAATTCCGGCGCGCCCTTGCCCTTGCCCATGCGAACCTCGGTCGGCTTCTTCGAGACCGGAACATCCGGAAAAATCCGGATCCAGACGCGGCCGGCGCGGCGCATGTGACGGGTCAAGGCGCGGCGGGCGGCCTCGATTTGGCGCGCGGTAATCCGCTCGGGTTCGAGCGCCTTGAGGCCGAACTGGCCGAAATTCAATTCGAACCCGGCTTTCGAGGCGCCACGTATACGCCCCTTAAAAGCCTTCCGGAATTTTGTTCGCTTCGGTTGCAACATGATTCAAACTCGCAAAACTCGCACCCTTCGGTCAGGCGGCATCGCGTTCGCGCCGTCGCCGCTCTCCGCCGCCGCCGGAATGATCCTGTTCGGTCATTTTCTTGTCTTGCGCCATCGGATCGTGTTCGAGAATTTCGCCCTTAAATATCCAAACCTTGATCCCGCAGGTGCCGTACGCCGTGTGCGCCGTCGCGGTGCCATAATCGACATCGGCGCGCAATGTATGCAGCGGCACCCGGCCTTCGCGATACCATTCGAGCCTTGCGATTTCGGCGCCGCCGAGGCGACCGGAGCAGTTGATTCTTATGCCCTCCGCGCCGAGCCTGATCGCCGATTGCACCGCCCGCTTCATGGCCCGGCGGAAAGCAACGCGGCGCTCAAGCTGCTGGGCGATCGAATCGGCGACGAGGACCGCGTCGATCTCGGGCTTGCGCACCTCGACAATATTGATGACGACTTCGGACTCCGTCATCTTCGCAACGGTCTTGCGGATCTTGTCGATGTCGGCGCCCTTCTTGCCGATCACCACGCCCGGGCGCGCCGAATGAATCGTCACCCGGCATTTCTTATGCGGCCGCTCGATGACGACCTTCGAAATCGCTGCCTGTTTGAGGTCTTTCATGAGCATCGCGCGAATGGCCATGTCCTCATGCAGGAGCTTGCCATATTCGGCCCTGCCCGCATACCAGCGCGAATCCCAGGTCCGGTTAACGCCGAGCCGCAGGCCGATCGGATTGACTTTTTGTCCCATCGTTTTCTCCTTACGCCTGAGCGGCTGCGGCTTCCCGGACGATGACCGTCAGCTGCGCGAAAGGCTTTCGAATGCGCCCGGCGCGGCCCCGCGCGCGCGCGCTGAACCGCTTCAAGATCATCTCATTGCCGACATAGGCCGCGGCGACAACGAGATCATCGACATCGAGATTGTGGTTATTCTCGGCGTTGGCGATCGCGCTCTCGAGGGTCTTCTTGACATCGAAGGCGCTCCGCTTGCGCGAGAATTTGAGATCGGCGAGCGCCTTCTCGACCTTCTTGCCGCGAATCAACTGCGCCAAAAGGTTTAATTTCTGCGGGCTGACCCGCAGCATCCGGGCGACCGCCTTGGCTTCATTGTCCTTCAGCGCGCGCGGCGCTTTCCGCTTGGCCATGATTGCAGTCTCTCTCAGCCTCGCTTGGCTTTCTTGTCCCCGGCGTGACCGTGAAAGGTCCGGGTCGGAGAAAACTCACCGAATTTGTGGCCGATCATATCCTCGGTAACGGAGACCGGCACATGCTTTTTGCCGTTATAGACGGCGAACGTGAGCCCGACGAATTGCGGCAATATGGTCGACCGGCGACTCCAAATCTTGATCATTTCGGAGCGCCCGGAATTGCGTGAGCTCTCCGCCTTCTTCAAGAGATAGCCATCGACGAACGGGCCTTTCCAAATCGAACGCGCCATGATCAGCCCTTCTTCCTGCTCTTGTGACGCGAGGTCACGATGAACTTGGCGGTGGATTTGTTGGTCCTTGTTTTTTTGCCCTTCGTCGGCTTACCCCAGGGCGTCACCGGATGGCGTCCTCCCGAAGTTCGGCCTTCGCCGCCGCCATGCGGATGATCGACCGGATTCATCGTCACTCCGCGATTGTGCGGCCGTCGCCCGAGCCAGCGGCTGCGTCCAGCCTTGCCGTGCGAAATATTCATGTGATCGGGATTGGATACCGCGCCGACTGTTGCGAAACACTGGCCATGGATAAGCCGCTGCTCGCCGGAGTTCAGGCGGACGATGACATAGCCCTCGTCGCGTCCCACCACTTGGGCGTAGGTGCCAGCCGATCGGGCTATTGCCGCGCCCTTGCCGATTTTCATCTCGATATTATGAACAATCGTCCCGACCGGCACATTGGCAAGCGCCATCGCATTGCCCGGCTTCACGTCGGCCAGCGCGCTGGATATTACTTCGTCGCCGGGGCCAAGCCGCTGCGGCGCGATGATGTAGGAAAGTTCGCCGTCGGCATAGCGGATGAGCGCGACAAAGGACGTCCGGTTCGGATCGTATTCGATCCGCTCGACCTTGGCGGGAATATCGAGCTTGCGCCGCTTAAAATCCACGATCCGGTAGCTCTGCTTGTGACCGCCGCCGCGAAACCGCACGGTGACACGGCCATTGTTGTTGCGGCCGCCCGTGGATGGCTTCCCCTCGGTCAACTGCTTTAGCGGTTTGCCCTTATAGAGGCCGGAGCGATCGACAATGACGAGCTGGCGAAGGCCAGGGGTGACCGGTTTGAATGTCTTTAGTGGCATTGGCGCATTTCCCTAAAGCAAAGTCTCAAAGCCCGGTCGTCACATCGATCTTTTGACCCTCGGCGAGGGTCACGATAGCTTTTTTCACATCGGATTGGACGCCGCGCGTGCCTTTGAACACTTTTCGCTTGCCCTTGCGAATGAGCGTATTGACCGCTTCCACCTTGACGTCGAAAAGCCGCTCGACCGCCGCCTTTATCTCCGGTTTTGTCGCGCTCATCTGGACCTTGAAGATGACCTGATTTGCTTCCGACACCTGCGTCGCCTTTTCGGTGATGATCGGGGCGAGGATCACGTCGTAATGGCGCGCGTCGTGCGCGAGCTTAGCCGGGCTCATTGGAAACGCGCCTCCAACGCATCGATCGCCGCTTTGGTCAGGACCAGCTTCTCGCGGCGGAGAATATCGTAGACATTGATGCCCTGCACCGGCAGAACGTCGATATTCGGAATGTTGCGCGCGGCAAGGCAAAAGTTTGCCTCAAGCTCCGCGCCGTCGATGATCAAGGCGTTGGTCAAGCCGAGCTTGACGAGACTAGCCTTCAAGGATTTGGTCTTGGCGTCGGCGGCGCGCGCCTCTTGCCACACGATGATCGAGCCATCCTGGGCCTTGGCGGACAACGCATGTTTGAGGGCGAGAGCGCGCAGCTTTTTAGGCAAATCATGGGCGTGGGAGCGCACCACGGGGCCGAAGGCGCGTCCGCCGCCACGAAACTGCGCCACCCGCGCCGATCCGTGCCGCGCCGATCCTGTCCCTTTCTGCTTGTATAATTTCTTGCCGGTGCGCCAAATGTCCGCGCGGCCAAGCGTTTGATGCGTTCCAGCCCGGCGTTTGGCGAGCTGATAGCGGACCATCCGCGCGATCAAATCCTGGCGCGGAACGAGGCCGAAAATAGCATCATCGAGGTCGATCGAGCCGTCGGCCTCGCCGTCGAGGGCGGTGATCGCGATCTTCATGCGCTGGCCTCCGCCGCTTCCCCGGCCGCGCTGTCTAAAGCAACTTGTGCCATGCGGTATTTGCCGGGTTTCGGCGCTGCGTCCGGAAGCGCCTTTTTCACCGCGTCGCGGACATAAATCCAACCGCCCGAAGTTCCGGGGACCGCGCCCTCGACGAGAATAAGACCCCGTTCGACATCAAGTTCGACAATTCGCAAGTTCAATGTCGTCACCCTCTCGGTGCCGAGGTGCCCGGCCATTTTCTTGTTCTTGAACGTTTTGCCCGGATCCTGCCTGCCGCCGGTCGAACCATGCGACCGGTGCGAAATCGAGACGCCGTGGCTCGCCCGCAGGCCGCCGAAATTCCAGCGCTTCATGGCGCCGGCGAAGCCCTTGCCGGTGCTCGTCCCAGTCACGTCGACGAACTGGCCAACGACGAAATGATCCGCCGTGATCTCGGCGCCGACCGGAAGCAGCGCGGCTTCCTCGACGCAAAACTCGGCCAGTTTCAATTTGGGCTCGACCTTGGCAATCGCGAAATGGCCACGCTCCGCTTTCGATACATTTTTGACTTTGGCTCGGCCTATGCCGAGCTGGACCGCGGTATAACCGTTGCGGTCCTTGGTTCGATGCGCCACGACCTGACAGCCATCGAGCTTCAACACCGTGACCGGCACATGTTCTCCGGCGCCGGTGAAGAGCCGGGTCATGCCAAGCTTTTGCGCGATTACACCTGATCGCAACATCTTATTTCCTTAATAACCCTCCGCGGCAAACTGCCCGGCGGGGAAAATCTCGTTTCAAGCCGGCGATGATTGGCTAAAGCTTGATCTCCACATCGACGCCCGCGGCCAGATCGAGTTTCATCAAAGCGTCAACCGTTTGCGGCGTCGGATCAACGATGTCGAGAACCCTTTTATGAGTCCTGATTTCGAATTGTTCACGCGATTTCTTATCGACATGCGGCGAACGGTTGACACAAAATTTCTCGATCTTTGTCGGTAGCGGAATTGGACCGCGTACCTGGGCTCCCGTCCGCTTCGCCGTCGAGACGATCTCTTTCGTCGAGGAATCGAGAATTCGATGATCAAATGCCTTGAGGCGAATGCGAATATTCTGGCCGTTCATTGCATAAGTCCCTGCCTGCCGGCTGCGGCCCTTGGCCACAACGGCTAACCCTATCCTCGTTCGTCCTCCTGCCGCGGCCGAAATACGCCAGCAGGGAAACTCGCAAATCCAACCGCGCGAACGGGTGTGTCCACGTTACTCCGAAATCGAGGCGACGACGCCTGCGCCGACGGTGCGCCCGCCTTCGCGAATGGCGAAGCGCAGCTTCTCCTCCATGGCGATCGGAACGATCAACTCGATGTCCATCGTCACATTGTCGCCGGGCATCACCATTTCGGTGCCTTCCGGCAAGGTCACGACCCCGGTCACGTCGGTGGTGCGGAAATAAAACTGCGGCCGGTAGTCGGTGAAGAACGGGGTGTGCCGGCCGCCCTCCTCCTTGGTCAGGATATAGGCTTCTGCCTTGAATTTCGTGTGCGGCTTCACTGAACCCGGCTTGCACAAAACCTGGCCGCGCTCGACATCCTCGCGCTTGGTGCCGCGCAAAAGCGCGCCGATGTTGTCGCCGGCTTGTCCCTGATCGAGGAGCTTGCGGAACATTTCGACGCCGGTCACCACCGTCTTCACCGTCGCCCGCAGGCCAACGATCTCGACCTCCTCGCCAACCTTGACGGCCCCGCGCTCGACCCTGCCCGTTGCGACCGTGCCACGGCCAGAAATCGAGAACACGTCCTCGACGGGCATCAGGAATGGCTGATCGACCGGACGCTCGGGCTGCGGAATATAAGCATCCACCGCATCCATCAGCTTCAACACCGAATCGTGCCCAAGCTCTGGGTTGCGGCCCTCGAGCGCAAACAGCGCCGAACCTTGGATGATCGGAATATCGTCGCCGGGAAAATCATACTTCGACAAAAGCTCGCGAACCTCGAGCTCGACAAGTTCCAGAAGCTCGGCGTCGTCGACCATGTCGACCTTGTTGAGATAAACGACGAGGGCCGGGACGCCGACTTGCCTTGCCAGCAGAATATGCTCGCGCGTCTGCGGCATCGGCCCATCGGCGGCCGAGACGACGAGAATGGCGCCATCCATCTGCGCCGCGCCGGTGATCATGTTTTTTATGTAGTCGGCGTGGCCCGGACAATCGACATGGGCGTAATGCCGGTTCTTGGTCTGATATTCGACATGCGCCGTCGAGATCGTAATCCCGCGCGCTTTTTCTTCTGGCGCCTTGTCGATCTGGTCATAGGCAGTGAAGGTCGCGCCGCCAGTTTCGGCCAGAACCTTGGTGATCGCCGCCGTCAGCGTCGTCTTGCCATGATCGACGTGACCGATCGTCCCGATATTGCAGTGCGGCTTTGTCCGCTGGAATTTTTCCTTGCCCATCGTCCGGCTCCTCTAGAATCTTCGCACGTGCTGCCTCTGAAGATCAGGCGTATTTGGCCTGAATTTTCCCGGCTTCACCCGCCGGGACCTGTTCATAATGATCGAATTGCATCGAGTAGTTGGCGCGGCCTTGACTGAAGGACCGCAGCTGATTGACGTAGCCAAACATGGTGGCGAGCGGCACCATCGCATTGATGACGACCGCGTTGCCGCGCATGTCTTGCCCCTGAACCTGCCCGCGTCTGCCGAGCAGGTCGCCCATGACCGAGCCAGTGAAGTCCTCGGGGGTGGTGACCTCGACCTTCATGATCGGTTCAAGCAAGACGGAGCCGCCTTTTCGCAGCGCCTCGCGAAATGCCGCACGGGCGGCAATCTCGAACGCCAGTACCGACGAATCGACGTCGTGATAGCCGCCGTCGACGAGCGTCGCCTTGACATCGACAACCGGAAAGCCGGCGAGAATGCCAGACCCCATGACGCTATTAATACCCTTTTCGACGCCGGGGATAAATTCCTTCGGCACCGCGCCGCCGACGACTTGGCTCTCGAAGCTCGAACCCATGCCCGGCTCGTTCGGCTCGAAGACGATCGTGACCTTGGCGTATTGGCCGGAACCGCCGGTTTGCTTCTTGTGGACGTAATCGATCACCTCGCGCCGCGTCAGTTTCTCGCGATAGGCGACTTGCGGCGCGCCAATATTGGCGTCGACCTTATAGGTCCGCCGCAGAATATCGACCTTAATATCGAGATGGAGCTCGCCCATGCCCTTCAAGATCGTTTGCCCGGACTCCTGATCGGTCGAAACCCGGAAGGAAGGATCTTCCGCGGCGAGCTTGGCCAAGGCGACGCCGAGCTTTTCTTGATCGGCCTTGGATTTCGGCTCGATGGCGATCTCGATCACCGGTTCGGGGAATTCCATGCGCTCCAAGATCACGGGCTTCATGAGATCGCAGAGCGTATCTCCGGTCCTTGTATCCTTCAAGCCGGCCAGCGCGACAATATCTCCCGCGTACGCTTCCTTGATATCCTCGCGGTTATTCGCGTGCATGAGCAGCATGCGCCCGACCCGCTCTTTCTTGTCCTTGGTCGAGTTCAAGACGGTGGTGCCAGACAGGACGTGGCCCGAATAGACCCGCGCGAAAGTAATCGTGCCGACAAAGGGATCGTCCATGATCTTGAAAGCAAGCATGGAAAAAGGGTCTTCATCGCCCGGCAGCCGGACCACATCGGCGCCCGTTTCCATGTCGACGCCCCTGATCGCCTCGCGGTCCAGTGGGGAAGGGAGAAAATCGACAACGGCGTCGAGCAACGGCTGGACGCCCTTGTTCTTGAAAGCCGCGCCGCACAGAATCGGGATGAAGACGATGTCGTGGACCGCCTTGCGCAAGAGACGCCGCAAGGTCGGCACATCCGGTTCCAGCCCATCGAGATAGGCGGCCATGACATCGTCGTCGAGTTCGACCGCCGCCTCGATGAGCATATGTCTATACTGCGCCGCCTTGGCTTTCAGATCTTCCGGGATTTCCACGTCGGCAAATTTTGCGCCGAGCGCTTCGTCTTGCCAAATCACGGCTTTCATCCGCACAAGATCGACGATGCCCTTAAAATCCGCTTCCGATCCAATCGGCAGCTGAATGCAGACCGGCCGGCCGCCGACCTTGGTTTTTATTTCCTCGACGCAGCGATGGAAATCGGCGCCGGTCTTGTCCATCTTATTGACGAACACGATGCGCGGCACATTGTATTTTTCGGCTTGGCGCCAGACGGTTTCGGTCTGCGGCTCCACACCCTGGTTGCCGTCGAGAACGCAGACGGCGCCGTCAAGCACCCGGAGCGAGCGCTCGACCTCGATGGTGAAATCGACATGGCCCGGCGTGTCGATGATGTTGAGGCGTTTGCCGTTCCAATAGGTCGTCGTCGCCGCGGACGTGATCGTGATGCCGCGTTCCTGCTCCTGCTCCATCCAATCCATGGTGGCCGCGCCGTCATGGACTTCGCCAATCTTATGCGATTTGCCGGAGTAATAGAGAATCCGCTCGGTCGTCGTCGTTTTGCCCGCATCGATATGGGCCATGATACCGAAGTTCCGGTAGTCCTCGATCGGATGGCTGCGGGGCATGACACGTTCCCTTCGGGCGAAGCGCTTCGCTAAGTCTTCTACCAACGATAATGCGAAAACGCGCGGTTTGCTTCCGCCATGCGATGCGTGTCTTCCCGCTTCTTGACCGCATTGCCGCGGTTATTGGCGGCATCCATGAGCTCCGCCGATAGGCGGTCGATCATGGTTTTGTCGTTGCGGCCGCGCGCGGCGTTGATGATCCAGCGAATGGCAAGCGCCTGGCGGCGCTCCGCGCGGACCTCGACCGGCACCTGATAGGTCGCGCCGCCGACCCGGCGGGAACGCACTTCGATCGCCGGCGCGACATTCTCCAAGGCCTGCTTGAACACGGCAAGCGGTTCCGACCGCAACTTCTGCTCGATGATGTCGAAGGCGTCATAAACGATCGCCTCCGCGATTGACTTCTTGCCGGCGTACATGATCGAGTTCATGAACTTGGTGAGAACAACATCCCCGAACTTCGCGTCCGGAATGACTTCCCGTTTTTCGGCGCTATGGCGGCGCGACATCCCTAGGCTCCGTAGAATCTCGTTTGGTTGCTCAAAGGCCGCAATTGCCGAATACGACGGCGGCCCAGAAACTCTAGTCTCTTGCGTTCCTTGAATTCACCCAAAAATTCATTTCGGCCGCTTGGCGCCGTATTTGGAACGGCGCTGCTTGCGGTTCTTGACGCCTTGGGTGTCGAGCACGCCGCGCAGAATGTGATAGCGCACGCCGGGCAGATCCTTCACCCGGCCGCCGCGGATCATGACGACCGAATGCTCCTGCAGATTATGACCCTCGCCCGGAATATAGCCGATCACCTCGAAACCATTCGTCAGGCGGACCTTGGCAACCTTGCGCAACGCCGAATTCGGCTTTTTCGGCGTCGTCGTATAGACTCGCGTGCAGACGCCCCGCTTCTGCGGGCTGGCTCCGAGATGGCGCGCTTTTTCACGGTAGGTCTTTTCCTGCCTCGGCTTGCGGATCAACTGACTTATGGTCGGCATCAAAGGTCTTTCTCAGTCTTTCCAGCAAACCGCCGCCGAGTGGCCTCGCGCGGCGCTTACAACAAAGCCTCGCCATAAACTTCCGCTTCGCCATGAGTACCATCACGGCAAACGGCTAGGCGCCCAAGCCCACGGCTTCCGGCGCCGGGATTTGGCAGAGGATCGCGGCATTGGGAACCGCGTTCTTGCCTCTTGTCGATCCAAGCGAACTCTTGGACCTTTGGTCCTATTGCGATTGTCAAGCCGCTGGGTACGACAGCGTTTAGGTTTGAAAAGTCCGGGACGAGGCGCCCCGAAAGCAAAACCTACGGCCTGTCCAAAGCGGGCGGAACTTAGTAGCGCCCGTTTGGCGCGTCAACCCTCATTCGCAAGAAAACTGCATAACTTCCGGTTGACGCCGGTACGTTCGTGCTCCTGAAGGTACTGAAGCATGACATCGTCCGCGACGTTGCCGCTCGTGGCGGAGAAGTAGCACCGCGCCCAGAAATGCCGCCCCCAATAGCGGTTGCGCGAGTTTGGGAGCTTCATTCGCACCCTTGCGATGAGCGTCGCTTGACGCGCCGCACGAAGTCGCTGACCGGAACATGCGGCGGGATTTCCACGAACATATGGACATGTACCCGCGGCAACACGCCGGAGACGATTTGCGCACCCAGTTCCGTGCAAACCAGGCGGATAGTCGCTCGTACCCGTTCCCGCAAGGCTCTTTCCAAAACCTTGTGGCGATACTTCGTGATCAAAGAGCCTGTTTCGAAATTCTCCAAAACGACGCTGGGGGGCGTTGACTCCTTGCGCCCCGCATCCGCAGAGCGCAATTTCGGGGCTTTTCACGCCCGGAAAGCCTCGCGGCGATCGCCGCCGACGTCTCTCGAAACGTACTCTAAAATTCGTAATCCAAACGATGTGAATACGATGGTGAAAAACCGCGTGACTTCCACTCATTTTGGCGTTTTCCCCCGCGCGGGCCGCCAATTATAAGGAGTCAATCTATGACCAAAAAAAGCGGCTAAAGCCTCTCCTCGTCTGAAGACGGGGCTTACGTCCAAATAGCGTACAATAATAAGGAAAACGAAGGATATTCCCGCATGATCCTAGGCAATCGGATCGGATCGCGCTGACACTCGGCGCGCGGCTGTGCAAGGCCTGCGCGGCACATTCCGGACACGAAGTAACGGCAAAGACAGAGTAGATTATCTTCGGAGGGACGGGCGCGGCGGCGCCTTGCGGCCAGGACACGCCGAAAATCCGCGAAAAACTTGCGCCGCGGGGGATACGCGGGAAGATATAGATCGAAATCAACCCGGCGACGTACCCGAGGTCAAGGCTTGCGATCAGCAGGCCAATTACCGCCAAAAAGTGCAACCAAGTAGGCCCGGCCATCTCTCGCTTCGCCAAAAGCAAAGCGATCGCGAGGGCGTCAGCGGGGATAAGAACAAAGACTCCGAAAAATCGGCCTAGGACGGCGCCAAAAAAGGCGCCTCCTGCAAACGCGATTTCCATTTCTGTGCTTCCCATAGCCTAATGCGGCTTGCTCTACTTATTTGACCCTGATGGTTTTCCAGACGCTTGCCTTGTTGGTACGAAATTTATCCCGAAAGTCTTTATTTTTGGACACATTCGGCGTTGAGCGATTGGAGCGCGATTGGTAGGCCCGATAAGGCGACAACGCCGTCGATCGCGGTGCCGCCGTCTGCCACTTTTATCTCGATCTCAGGCGCCGCCCGCCAGGGGCCTGTTAATAAACTCGCCGCTTCGGCGGGCAACAAAATTCCCGCGCCGGTCGGAATCATCGCCGCAACAAAATGGGATTCTCGGCCAGGACCGCGCAAGGTAATTTGCGGCCGTGCCTGCGGCGGAAAAGGTTCGACCACGACGACGATAGCTTCGATCCCTTTTTTAGCGCACCGCAACATGAGGCCCGCCAAACGCGGATCGGACCGCTCGAAATCCGCCGTGTGGAGGACCGCCGCCTCGCTTGTCGTGGCGTTCGCCAAGGCATTCCGGACGAGGCGCCAGGAACCGGCCGAGCCAAACGCATCGTTCGAGTCCTGCGAGCTTGACTTGCCCCGGATCGCCGGCGCCGCCATTCTCCCATTTGCGTCGTCCGCCACGGCGTGCCTGGGGGCGATGCCGAAGTTGCCGCAAAACGCGGCCGCCAATGTTAAGAGTAATCCTAAATTCGCGATGCATTTACGCATCCGAGGTACCTGCCCGGCGGCATTTTGCCGCACTGCAATAATCCCGTTGTTGAACACACCCAGTCTTGGAAAACGCTGCGTAGCGCTTTTTCGAACAATACGTATGGATAGGGTTACGGCGCCAGACATTACAATCGTTTTATGGATGGAGGAAGGCGAAAGCGTTGCTTTGGAATGCCTTGCTTGACCCAAATGCGCGCTTGAGAAAGCAATGATCTGGTGATAGAAGGATAAAAAACCACGCAAATTGAAAACGAAGGCATCGAGCGAATTTTCCGTGAATAATGTGAGTATTCTGTAATCATCAATTAATGAAAGGCCTTCGGATGTTGCAGAGCCCCCTTAGTGATATTGTGGAGCTTCGGACCCGCGCCGAGACAGACCCTCGGATTCTCGGTCAATACAAATTCTCCTACGGCAAGATCGAAATCCTGGCTTGGGTTGTTGATCTGCTTCTTCTCGCAGTTGCGAGCACGCTTGGAGCAATCGTTTATCAACGCGGTTGGTTGGCAAACCCCGCCGCCGCCGAAGCCTACTTGGTTCACGGTCTCAGCAACTGCTT
>JBQTKC010000341.1:0-2735 GCA_052386575.1 Beijerinckiaceae bacterium | reverse complement strand
ACACCACCAATCCCGACAACCACTGCGCTAACTGCTGCCCAAAAGGTCCAGCGCATATACCAACGCATATTGTACTCTTGATGCCGCCGTTCAATTTCCTTCTCACCTAGCCAGCGCAGCGCGAACAGCCGTTTTGGGTCAGGATAGATGCCCGGACCATGATAGATCGTGTCGCGCACTTCACCCTCGCCGTCCGCTTCAAACTCGGCGCGCCATGCGGCCTCTTGCTCTTGTTCCGTCATGGGTCGCTCCGCCGAAAGTTTTCATTCCGCAGTCGCGTGTCATTTGGGATACCGGAGATCGACAATGCGCCACCGATATCTCCGCCCTGGGTGGCAGGCCTTCTCAGCTGATATTCGCCCGATGAATGTAGCACCAAAATCTGACTCACTCGCGACGCTATGGCAAGCCCAGCGCGCTCTCGGCGCTGGGGCGCGACGACAGCTTCTCAAAATCCCGCCGTTTTTGGCCTCAGAATCGCTGTGCAGATTTCATGAATTTTGGACGCAGGGTGCGCGTTTTCCCCTCCTGTGATTTAGTGAAGGGCTGGAGGAGCGATGCAGCTACAAACGATTTTCGCGCTGTTGGAAAGATTGCGAGTCGAGGCAATCGGCACACCGCAATTCGATCCGGCAACCCGCGCATATACCTACGAAGAGAAATCCGCGCGTGTCGTCGCCATTCTAAAATTAATGCGAGCCGCACAGGGAGTAAGCGCAATTAACGTGCTATGCCAAGCAGGATTATTTATTGATTTTGGTGTTGGAATACGATGCATAAGAGACTGCATCGAGGAGATTTATTTTTTATTAGAAGAATATCCAACAACGTCAAGCAACGTTGCTAAATTTGTAAAAGTATTCTTCGAAAGCAAGATGACAATGGACGGCCATACGTCACCGACAACGCCCGCTGTCGAGCGATCAAAGATTAGAAGTGCGATGGTGCGTTATCTTAAAGATGCGCATGACGACGCCATACAGCAACTTATGAAGCGCAATTATAAAACGTTCAGCGGCTACGTCCACGCGAACAACGGTCAAATCATGGAAACGTTTGGAGGGCCATCGCGCAGCTTTAATTTGGCGGGTATCCGCTCGACAGAAGAAACCCAAAAACGAATGGAATATGTGGGCCTGCAAAGCGAAGCGGTAATGCACGCAGCGGCATTTATCGCGCATAAGCTAGGACTAGACGCCATATATCATGCCCTGCGGCAAGAAATCGTCCGCACCGCACAAACCTAACAGCGCGAGTGCCGTCCGCTCACAGCCGATAGCGCTCACCGATGGTCTCTCAAAACGCCTCGGTTTTCGGCCTGAATCGCCTGGTGCAGAATTCTTGATATTTGCACATACTACTGGATCGGTGGCGAGGACCGCTTAGGGTGATTAGAAGAAATTCGAACCGAGTCACTACCGCGATTCGGGAACGCTCGTTGAACATAAAAAGAATGAGACTCGCGCGCCGCCGCTACCCTTCGCGCTCGCCGGCGTCGAGAATCCAGGTCCGGTCGCAAAACGCCACATAGAGCCGTTCCTGCCCGAGCGCGGCGCCGAGTTCGGCCGCAAGCTCGTTCAGCATGGCCTCGATCTCCTGGTCGGGCAAATGTCCGAGATAAGCATGCACCGCCTCGCCGGTGAAGACCGCGACCGGTTCCCGGCCAGACCCGGCCGAGCCGTCCGGACGCGGCCAGGCGTAGGTCACCTCGGCGCGGGTGAACATGCCGGAAAGCGCCGGCAGGCCGGCCTCCACCCGGCGCCGCATCCAGGCCCGCGCCGTGCGGACCGCCTCGGAAACGTCGTAGGTCCTCCCCTCTTCCTCCCAACCCTCGCGCAAGCCGACGGTGATCCTGAAATCGCGGCGCGGCCCGCGCGAGCCATCCACGACAGCATAGTTTTCGCGCCGTGGCGTGGGAGCGGGCCGCGCACTTTCTTCGGTCATTTCGTGCCCTCCGGCGTACGCGCCTCATTGCTTGGGCCGTCCCGGCGGAAGCGATGGATGTCACGGCGCTGACCGGCGCCAGACGCTCGCGAGCCACGGCTGCCGCTCGCGCGGCACGCCGTCAGGACGAAAATAATGGGTCAGTTCCACGAACCCCGCAGCCGACATATAGCGGCGCCAGCTTGCAAGATCATGATAGACGCCATAGCGTCCGCTATGCCAGCCTTCTTCATTCTGCCCGCGCGGGTTCGAGCTAAACAGGACGCCACCCGGCTTTAGCGCGGCGTGGAGTTCCCGCAAAACGCGCGGCAGCTCCTGGCCCGGGACATGAAACAACGCGGCGTTGGCGAACACGCCATCAAAATATTTTTCCGGCAGCTCGAGTTTTAGGAAATCCTGCAGCCATACCTCGCAGCCGCTATGGGCTCGCGCCATGGCCGCAAATTGCGCGGCGCCTTCCAAGCCGATTGCAATGTGGCCTTGTTTGGCAAAAACCGTGAGGTCGCGCCCTGGGCCGCAGCCAAAATCGAGGATCGTGAACGGCGGCTCCCCCTCGATGTGCCGCAACAGCGATTCAATGTTCTGGCTGACGTCGTGTTCGCGCGTGCCGTCCCAGAATTCCCCAGCATGCTGATTGTAGTGTTGTAGCGTGAGGCGGGCGATTTTTTGCAGGTCTTGCGGATGCAGTTTCATATTCGCGCCTTAGCGGAAATTCCGCGCTTTCACCATTATTGCGCCGGCGGGGAGACCGGGAGTGTAAATGCCGCTCTCCTTCGGCGAGGGCCCGCGCG
>JBQTKC010000340.1:0-9118 GCA_052386575.1 Beijerinckiaceae bacterium | reverse complement strand
GATAGACCGCGCGCTCGCGAAGAGCCTCTTGCGCGTCTCGTCCCATGCTGCGAAAGTCTTTCCGTTCCATGCACATCCATAGCATGAAGCCAATCAAATGTCATGTATAATATTGGGTTATTAGTAGAAAGAAAGCCCCGGCCCCCCGGCCTGGAACGTGGCCTTCCACTAATATTTTCTTGTAGCCTGCAAGGGCCTGAACGAGGCGGGATTCCGCGTCGTCGAGGGAGACTGTCCGGTAAACATGGCCCCGGTTTCGTCCTTTCCCGAAGTATCCGTCAACCTTTCTGTAAAGGGGTAAACCGAGGCTTTCCATGTTCTCAGGAAGAGGCCGGCCGGACGAGTCATCCACCAGAAGAAATGGAGGGATGTGACTTGCGGTCTGAGCCGCGAGCGGGCCCCGCGTAAATCTCAAAATTTGCTCCACTTTGCTCATCCCGGCATAGACAACTTGCTCGCTTGGCGAATACGGAAGCAATGAAGAGAACTCTTGAAAATTGGGGCGAATCTCCAGAAGAAAATCTTCGGAAGGAACTATTGCCCTGATCTCATGCTTGCAAATATATTCACGGACCCAGTCAATAAAATCGGCGCTTCCGTAATCAGGGGAAGTCGTGTGTCCAATGCTATAGTTCGATTGAAACCCCAGCGCGTCCTCGCGGACGGCGCAGGAATATACGGGGTAACCTGCCCGGCCCAGAGACCGAATTACGGCGACCGCCCCGAGGGTTTGGGCGTCCGTCACCAGGACGGGATAGTCTCTTCTCCAGTTTGAATTCATTGGCGCCGATGGCTCTAGAAGCGGTCCTGCCGGCGGGGAAATTGTTCGACCGCGCAGGCCTTGCCAACAGCTAAATCCGCCGGTGAGGCCGCATCTAGGTCAAACGATATTGCATCAATAGTCATTCGCTTCATCTGGCGCCAATCGATTGCTTGATGTGCGGAGAACTCGCCAAATCGGCGGCGCGTGGATTACAAATCTAAAACCCGAGATGCGGATTTTTACCGGACGCGGCTCGGCCGCTTCCAAATGCTCTCGCATGTGACGATCGAAGTGCGCGATACGATCGCGTCCGGCAACAACGCGAACAAAACGAGTACTTCGGGCGCCGGGTGAACGGCGTGCTGCCGAGGACCATCCGAAAAATGCTTCGCACAAGGCAGTTTGGTCACTGTGTGGCGTGCGGCATGAACAGCCCTAATCGTCACCGGTTTCGCAATAATGGCGAGATTTGCATAAAGTTGGCTGATTCGCGCGGTAGGAATTTTGATTCGGCCGAAGGAGGAAGGGTGGATGGTTCGTGCGGGTGCCGGCGAATGACGAAATTCGCGCGGTTTGCCGGAATTTGCGCGGGGATTGGCCCTCTCCTCCTTGCGGCCTCGCCGGTGCTTGGCGAAGCCGCCGGTGAAACGGGCGTCGCCGCGAGTTTGCGCGGCCATGCCGGCGCGGCTCTGTCGCTGATCGCCGGTCTCATCGCGCTTCTCGTGCTCGCCGCGCTGCTCTTCCTGTCCTGGCGGCGGCGTTGGCTGGAACATGAGGCAGCCCGCCATCTCGAGCTTGTGGCGTTGCGCGCGAAGCTCGACCGCGCCGAGCTTTTTCTTGGCGCCGAAACCCAGACCATCGTTGCCTGGGGTGGGCCAGGCGGGGACCCCGAAATCGAAGGAAATCTTTGGCTTGCCGGGGACCGGTCAGATCCCCGCCGCGTGCTAGCTTTTGGGTCCTGGCTGCCGCCAGGGATGGTGCAAATCGTCGATAATTTCGTCGCGCGGTTGCGCGCGCGGGGAGAATCGTTTCGCACCACCGTCGCGAGTTTGGACGGGCGGCATTACGAAATCGAGGGCCGCCCGGTCAGCGGCTTTGCCGTGCTGCGGATCAGGGACGTGTCCGGCGATCGTCTAGATGCCGTCCGGCTGCAAGAGTTGCAGGCGGCCACGATCGAGCAGCTCCACGCCTTGCGGGCACTGCTCGATGCCGTTCCATACCCGGCGTGGGTGCGCGACGGCGGCGGCAAACTGAGCTGGGTCAATGCCGCCTATGCCAGCGCGGTCGAAGCCAAGGATCGCGCGGCCGCGGTCTTACGTGGCGTCGAGCTCATCGAGCGTCAGGCGCGCGAGGCGAGCGCGGCGTCACGCGAGACGGGAGCCGTCTGGCGGGGGCGCGCACCAGCGGTCGTCGCCGGCGCCCGCCGGATGCTCGAAATCGTCGATGCCCCCGCGGGCTCCGGTTCGGCCGGAATGGCGGCGGATGTGTCGGAAATCGAATCCATGCGCACCGCGCTCGACCGGCAAACGCAGGCGCATGCGCGCACGCTCGACCAGCTTTCCACGGCGGTTGCCATTTTCGACGGCGCCAAGCAGCTCGTTTTCCACAATGTGGCCTATCGTCAGCTTTGGGCGCTCGATCAGGCTTGGCTCGACCAAAAACCAACCGATTCCGAAATTCTTGACCGCCTCCGGAGGGCGCGGCTGTTGCCGGAGCAAGCCGATTTCCGGGCGTGGAAGGCAGACCTTCTTGCCGCCTATCAATCGCTCGATACCGACGAACAGGTCTGGTTTCCGCCTGATGGGCGGACGTTGCGCGTCGTCATCAACCCCAATCCGCAAGGCGGCGTCACCTATCTTTTCGACGATGTCACCGAACGCTACCGTCTCGTTTCGCAGTTCAACGCCTCGATCCGCGTGCAGAGCGAAACCCTCGATACCTTGAAGGAGGGCGTGGCCGTCTTTGGCAGCGACGGCCGCCTCAAATTGTTCAACCCGGCCTTCGCCGGCATGTGGGCGCTCGGCCGGAGCGAACTCGACGATCGGCCGCATATCGACCGCGTCGCCTTGCTCTGCGCTCCGCTGTTTTCCGACGCCGAAATTTGGGGCGCCCTGCGCGCCGCCGTCGCCGGATTGCCGGATCAGCGCATTGGGCTCGAACGCCGTCTCGCGCGCAGCAATGGATCCGTGCTCGACTGCGCCGCCGCGCCGCTGCCCGATGGCGCAACCCTTCTCACCTTCATCGACATGACCGCAAGCGTGAATGTCGAACGCGCGCTGACCGAACGCAATCAGGCGCTGATCGGCGCCGAAAAGCTGCGCAATGAGTTCGTCCACCATGTCTCGTACGAGCTGCGTTCGCCGTTGACCAATATCATCGGCTTCATTCAGCTTCTCGACGATCCCGCGACCGGCCCGCTCAACGGCAAACAGCGCGAGTATGCGGGCTATGTGATGAAATCCTCATCCGCGCTCCTCGCCATCATCGACGATATTCTCGATCTCGCCTCGATCGACGCGGACGCGATGGAACTGGCGCTCGATAACGTGGACATCGCACAAACCATCAAGGAGGCGGCGGAAGGCATCCAGGACCGGCTTCAAAAATCCTCGCTCACCCTTCGCGTCGCGGCGATGGAGGGTATCGGGTCCTTTGCCGCGGACGGCAAACGTATCCGCCAGATTCTCTTCAATCTACTCTCGAACGCGATCGGCTTTTCCTCGCCGGGTCAAACCATCGATCTCGCGGCGATGCGGCGGAACGGCGAGATCCTGTTCAAGGTTACCGACGAGGGGAGCGGAATACCGCCCGAAATCCTCGAACATGTTTTCGACCGGTTCAAGACCCATACAACCGGGACGCGGCATCGCGGCGCGGGACTTGGCCTTTCGATTGTGCGGTCCTTCGTCGAGTTGCACGGCGGCAGCGTCGAAATCGATTCGGCGCCGGGAAAAGGAACACGCGCGACTTGCATCTTTCCCGCGCAAGGCGCGAAGCTCGAAGCAAGCAGCACCGCGCAAGGAACCTGAACCCAATGGCCGCAGACACGGTCCCCTCATCCGGCACGATCTGGCGGCGCGAAATAGCAGACGAGGGGGCGATCGCCGTGATTGCCGCGGATGTCGCCGCGCTCATCGGTCCTGGCGATCTTGTGACCTTGTCCGGCGGCCTTGGCGCGGGAAAGACGGCGCTCGCGCGCGCCTTGATTCGCATCGTAACGGGCGAGCAAGAGCTCGAGGTGCCAAGCCCGGCCTTCACCTTGATGCAGGTTTACGAGGGTTTGAACTTCCCCATCGTTCACGCCGATTTCTACCGGATCGAGAAGCCGCGGGAGCTCATGGAAGTGGGGTTCGAGGAGGCTTGTGACGGCGCGCTCGTCCTTGTCGAATGGCCGGAGCGCGCGGGCGGCTTTTTCGATGCCGGCAGGCTCGATATCGAATTGAGGCTCGACAAGGATCGCGATCCCGGCTACCGCGCCGTGACCCTGACCGGGATTGGCCCGTTCGCGGCGCGGCTCGCGCGCGCCAAGGCGGTCCACGAGCTGCTCGATCGCAGCGGTTGGAGCGGGGCCCGCCGCGATTTCATGGGGGGCGATGCGTCGGCGCGAACCTACGAGCGTTTGGTCAAACCCGATGGGCAGGGCGCGATTTTGATGATTTCGCCGCCGCACCCGGATGGGCCGCCGCTTCGCTATGGCAAATCCTATAGCGCCATCGCCAAACTCGCCGAGGACATAAAGGCTTTCGTTGCGGTCGGCCAGGAGTTGCGCGCGCAAGGCCTCTCGGCACCCGAGATCATTTCCTTCGATCTCGCCGCCGGTCTTGCCATCGTCGAGGATCTCGGATGTGAGCCGATTGCGCGCGAGGGCGCCATCAACGAGGAACGCTACGCCGTTGCCGTGGCCGGGCTCGCTTATTTGCACAGCGCCAGTGTTCCCGGCTCTTTGACCCTCGAAGGCAACGAGACCTACCGGATTCCCAGCTATGACGCCGATGCGCTGTCGATCGAGATCGAACTGCTGCTCGATTGGTACGCGCCCTATATCGCGTGCGTTCAACTCGCCTCGGGTGCCAAGGCGACCTTTGTCAATCTCTGGCGACAAGCGGTTCAGGATGTCCTCGCCGCGCGGCCGGTGTGGACGTTGCGCGACTATCATTCGCCAAACCTTCTCTGGCTTGCCGAGCGGGAAGGCATCGCCAAGGTGGGCATCCTGGATTTCCAGGATTGTGTCTTGGGCCACCCGGCATACGATGTCGTCTCCCTTTTGCAAGACGCCCGCGTCAATGTTCCGCAAGACGCGGAACTGAAACTGCTCGCCCATTACGCGCGGTTGCGGCGCGAGGCGGATTCAGGCTTCGATGCGGCGGGTTTTGCCCGTGCCTATGCAATTTTGGGCGCGCAGCGCGCGACCAAGATCCTTGGCATTTTCGCCCGCCTCGATGAACGCGACCATAAACCGCAGTATCTGGCGCACCTGCCCCGGGTCGAAAAGTATTTGGCCACGGATCTGACTCATCCGGTGTTGGCCGTGCTCAAACTCTGGTATGAGGAGCATCTGCCGCGGATCTTTGGCCGCGCACGCTAACTTCAGCGGTGGCCGGTTGCCGAATGCCCGCCCCGCTTTTTGGCGAGCGGTGCACATGCGAAGATTCAAGAATGGCCTTTGATCGTTGCGTGCGGCCAATCGCACGTAGCGTGGCAACCGGCATCCCGATGTCCTCTTTCCTGCCCAACAAAGCCATGGTCTTCGCCGCGGGATTGGGCACGAGAATGCGGCCGTTGACCGAACGCGTGCCAAAGCCTTTGATCGCGATCGCGGGCAAACCGCTGATCGACCATGTGCTTGATCGGCTTGCCATTGCCGGCGTCGATACCGCCATCGTTAATGTGCATTATCTGGCAGGCCAGATCGAAGCGCATCTTGCCGCCCGGAAGGCCCCCAAGATCATGATTTCCGATGAGCGCGAAAAACTTCTCGATCAGGGAGGCGGGATCGCCAAGGCATTGCCGTGGCTCGGGACCGAGCCGTTTTTTCTCGCCAACACGGATGCTTTCTGGATCGAAGGCCCGGGCAACAATCTCTGCCGTCTTGCCGCCGCCTGGGATCCGGAAAGGATGGATGTTTTGCTGCTGGTGGCCGCCGCGACAGCGAGCGTCGGAGTCGATTCGCTGGGCGACTTTAACATGGCGCCCGATGGCCGCCTGAGCCGGCGGCCGGAGCGCGAAATCGCGCCTTTCGTCTATACCGGCGCCGGTATCGTCAAGCCAGCGCTATTCGCGCGCGAGACGCGGGATATTTTTCCCCTGGCACCGTTTTTTTTCGAGGCGGCGAAAACCGGACGTCTGTTTGGCCAAAGGCTTGACGGGCTCTGGCTTCATGCCGGCACGCCGCAAGCAATCGAGGAAGTGGAGCGCGCGATCGCCCGCGGTGTCATGTGACGCGAATGCCTGCGCGCGGTTTGGTAGTGTTCTTAAAACTGGGCTCGGCTGGCCGCCGGTCAGATCACCATCCGCAAGGTGAGTGCCAGAGCGCTTGCCCTACGCGTGGAATTACGTGATCGAATAAGAAATCGCCTAGATTCAAGGAGTTGGGGCATGTCCTCATAAGACACCGCATTTATCCGATGTCTGAATACCGAAAAATTCGAGCTGTTTTTTCGGAACAGGCATTCGCCGCCCGACGACCCTTGTATTTGGCTTCATGACAATTTTCGATGAATTGATAAAGAATAATTATCATCATTAGATATTACTCAAGAAAAGGGGCGCGTTTTCAGTGCTTCTCCTTACTATTCTCGCTTGAATCCTGCCTCTTTCCGGGCGTAGAAGCGTTCTTGTACTGAGCGAAGTCCTGGGCCCTCGGGCCAATAAGGTGGAAGCCATGACTATCGCGATGCGATTTAGCGACACGCCAGCCGAGGCCGCCTCAAAACTCCTGATCCGGCTTGGCTTGACAGCCTTATTCGCTGGCCTGCCTTGTGCGGGAATCTTTTGGCGCGGCGCCATTTACGTTGTGTTGCCGGTCGGCGCGATTTTGATTCTGCTTGGCGTATTGTTGGATGCTCCCCCCTATGCGGGGCGCCGGCTCCGCGACGCGCTTGTCTCGCCTACTGGCGGCGCGGCGCTGTTGGTGGCTCTTTGGGCCGCCATGTCCGTACTATGGACTCCTTTCCCCGCGGATGCTGGCCAACGGTTTCTGCAGTTTGCCGGCGCCACCTCGCTTGCGGTGTTGGCTGCCGTCTATCTGCCCCAAAAGACCAGGTCTCTCGAATTTTACCTGTTGCCTGGAGGTATCGCCGTGGCGAGCGCGGCGACGCTTGCTCTCACATATTTCAACAGCCCCTGGCTTATTGGCGATTTCGAGTTCGACGAAACGCTGTATGAACGGGCGACGATCACCTTGATTGTCCTCGTCTGGCCGGCGCTTGGGTTCTTGTCGCTGCGCGAGCACTGGATCGCCGCGGCGATCCTCGCGGTTCTCGTGGCTGGCGTCGCGCTCGCCGGTTTTGCCCAGATCGCGCTTCTAGCGATGGGCGCGGGGGCGTTCACTTTCGCCGTGGCCATGTCCCGCCCGGCTGCGACCGCGCGGTTTTTGGCTTGGCTGTTCGCGCCTTTGATCTTATTTTCGCCCTTTCTCCCCTTGCTCTACCATCTGATGCTGCCGATCGCCGGATTTGATACCGGCGCAGGCTCCGCGCCGATGCGGATTTGGAACGAACTCACCGTCTCGCAATGGCCGCGTCTGATTACCGGGCATGGCCTTGATTTCGTGCATCGGGGCTTGAGTCTCGGCTATCTGCCTGAAGAGACGCCAAAGAGTCTTTTGCTTGTGCTTTGGTTGGATTTTGGCCTTGTCGGCGCCGCTGGTGTCGCCGTCCTTGTCGTGCAAGCTTTTAGTTTCGCCGCGCGGCTCCCGGCGAAGTCGGCGCCTGCCTTGCTCGCCGGTCTCGTCGCGATCTTGACGATCGCCGTTCTCGGTATTGCCACGTCCCAGATATGGTGGCTCACTCTCCTTGATTGCGAGGTCATTGCGTTCGCGCTGCTCGTCAAGGGAATGGATCGGGCGCGCCGGCCGGACGTATGGGCGATTCGTGCAATCGAGCCGGAAACACAACAAGAACCGGAAGTTCCCCACGAGCCAGTAGTTCCCCAAGAAGTGGAAAAAAGCGCCGCCGGTTTGGCGGCGGTGCCGCGCCGCCTTAACGAGTTCGCGGATTCGTGATCGAGAATCGCCCCGATTGAGTTGTGGTCTTGCCATCGCTTACGGGCGGGCGCCGATCCCCGCGCGGTTGCCGCCGATCCCCGCGCGGTTGCCGAACAATTGCGGAAGGAGCGCGAAAGAGTTCTTGCGGCGGCAGGCCAAGCGGCCTTAACATTGGGGGATGATCGAGGCAGTCATCAACATCCGGAATGCGCGGGAAGGCGATGCCGAAGGCATCGCCGATGTCCACGATTCCGCTTGGCGCGACGCTTATCGCGGCCTGATCCCCGGCCGCGAGCTCGAACGGATGATCGCGCGGCGCGGGCCGCGCTGGTGGCAGTCGGCCATTTTGCGGGGATCGTGCCTTTTGGTCCTGGAATTCGATGACACCATCGGCGGCTATGCGAGCTATGGACGCAATCGCGTGCCTTCGCTGCTTTATGGCGGGGAAATATTCGAACTTTATATTGCGCCTGAATTTCAGGGGCTGGGCTTCGGTACCAGGCTTTTCGAGATGGCCCGCCAGGATCTCGCCGGGCACGGCTATACTTCTTTTCTCGTTTGGGCCTTGGCCGACAACGATCGGGCAATTCAGTTCTACACAAAACTCGGCGGAAGAAATGTACGCCGGGCGACCGAGCGGTTCGAGTCCGAAACCCGCGCCCGGGTGGCGTTTGCGTTCGGCTGACGCCAAGTTTGGTCGAATATGACCGGAGAGTCCGCCCGTTCTCGCGCCGGACTGTACCGTGACCGGCGCCATCGGAAGTACAGTGCGAGCAACATCTACAAGGCTGGGGGTCAAAATTCAACCATGCCTTGAACGTTGTCAGAGTGCGCGGCGCGGCCTGAGCGTGTGGCACGAGACTCGATGTTTGCGAAAATCCTGATTGCCAATCGCGGCGAGATCGCCTGCCGGATCATCAAGACCGCCCGGCGGCTTGGCATTGCGAGCGCCGCCGTCTATTCGGACGCCGATCGCGCGGCGATGCATGTCGCGCTTGCCAGCGAGGCTTATCGGATCGGACCGGCGCCGGCCAAAGCCAGCTATCTCGACGGCGACAAAATCATCGCAGCGGCCAAAAAATCAGGCGCCGAGGCCATTCACCCGGGCTACGGATTTTTGTCCGAAAACGCGGAATTCGCGGAAGCGTGCG
>JBQTKC010000339.1:0-11427 GCA_052386575.1 Beijerinckiaceae bacterium | reverse complement strand
AGCAGCATGCGCGCCCGTTCGGCCCGGCCCAAAGCCTCGGTGCGCGACCGCGCGATCGCGGCGAGCTTTCCTGCGTCCTCGCCGCAAACAACCAACTCGACCTCGAGCCGCGGTGCTGCCATGATGGAAACCTCCTTCCCCGAATCACTCGAATCGGAGGCTCCACCACGATACCGCCCGAGAGAATCCCATCCATATGATCAGTTTCATGGAATCGATCTACTAGGACCCTACTCCACCCGTTCCCAGCCGTTCATACCGAGTCGCTCCTGCGGCAGGAAACGCGCCTTGTAGGCCATTTTCCTTGATCCCGCGACCCAGTAGCCGAGATAAACATGCGGCAGGCCGAGACGGCGCACGCGATCGATATGATCGAGGATCATATAGGTGCCAAACGAACGGCTCTGTTCACCCGGAACGTAGAAGGAATAGACCATCGACAGACCGTCGGCGAGGAGATCGGTCAGACAGGCGGCAACGAGCGGGCGCTCGCCCGCCGCCGCGGCAGTGCCCTCCGAACGGCGATATTCGACGAGACGCGTATCGACATGGCTGTCCTCGATCATTGTCGCATAATCGACGGCCGTCATGTCGGCCATGCCGCCGTCGCCATGCCGCGCGTCGAGGTAGCGGCGGAAAAGCGCGTATTGTTCGGCGGTGGACTCGGGCCGCACCACGGTTCCGGAAAGGTCGCGATTGATTTCGGCGACCCGCCTAAAATTCCGCGTCAAGCGGAATTCATTGGCCTTGATCCGGACCGACACGCAGGCATGGCAATTTTCGCAGGCGGGGCGGTAGGCGATTGTCTGCGAGCGCCTAAATCCCGATTGGGTGAGCTGGTCGTTCAACGCCACCGCGCGGCGGCCGATCAAATGGGTGAAGACCTTGCGCTCCTGGCGGCTCGGCAAATAAGGGCACGCGGAAGGCGAGGTCAGATAAAACTGCAGTGCGTCGCGCGGTTCTCGCGTCACTCTCGCCGGCCCTCTTTTTGGTTTTCAGCAGTCGGCCTTCTGAAAACAGCGGGTGAAAATACCAGGCCTCACGGAAATCGCCTTGTGACGATGACGCCGGCAAGCATATCGTGCAGACATCTTTTGTTCGCGCTCAAAAGCGAGACGAGAAGAATAGGCGGGAACAGCACGCTCACATAAAACAGCACCGCCTGCACCGAGGCGTTGAGGAAAGGCACTCTCGTGCCATCGGTTAGGCGCATTTCGAGGTCCATCGCCGCCATCCCGGGCGTCGCCATCCCATAACCCGAAATCGTCAGCCCATTGTAAATGAACGCCACGGCCGGAAAGAGCGGCGGCACGAAGAAGAGCGAAAGCCCGAAGGTCAAAACGGCGAGCGCGAGCCACAGCAAAAAGGAAAGAATGGCGACGAAAATCAGATCGCAACCGAGCGCCGCGATCCGCCGCCTGCGAACGCCGGCGAGCGCCTCCGCCGGAAGATGGGCGGGGACGGCTGGCGGAAAAGCCGGCCTGTCAAAACCGCTTCTGCCGCTCATCTTCGCGCTCCTCCCGCAGCCCGGCACCGCCGCGCCGCACGACTCTCCGGACCGATCGATGTGGCCGTGACAACCAGCGCAAACAAGAGCCGCGGCCGCAAACCGGAAACCCGGCCGCTTCGTCGCGGCGCCCCGATCCCAATGTCACGCCATGTTACGCGCAAACGCGGGAAAGTGAAGAAAAGCCATCGGCCCAAATGCTTTTTTTCCGCGCGTCTATGCCGGGACGGCATTTTTGCCGCCAAGCTTGTGGCGGCAGCGGACAGTCGCGCTCGTTAACATAAAAATATTAATGGCGGCCCTGGCGATTTCAATGTGCGGTAAGTTTGCGGAAGGATGCATTTACTGCCGCGCGTTCACAGAGCGCTGGTTAATGGGAACGCGCCACGGAGCCGTAAGCCAGAACCAACTCGACGATTACCTTGAGAAGTTCACGTTCCGATTCAACCGGCGCACATCGGCCTCGCGCGGCAAGCTGTTTTACCGCTTGGCACAGCACGCCACGCAGGCCGGGCTGGCCCCTTTGCTTCGCCAATTACACCCCGACATCTTGCGGGCGGTTGAGTTATAGGAATAGACCTAATCGTTGATAATTTCACCGATGAGCGCCGCCCCTTCCGGCAGCATCGCGCTTTGCGAACATCGCGGAGCGCCGCTGGAGCCAAACACGCGCACTCCCAAAACGAACAAGGCAAATACTACGTCATATTCAGGGCCGCCATGTAGAGTTCGAGAATGGCCTCCATTTCCTTGCGGGCGGAATGGTCCTGTTTGCGGATCTTGACGATCTCGCGAACGGCCCTCGCGTCGAACCCGCAGCCTTTCATTTCGGCGTAGACTTCGCGAATATCGCCGGAAATGGCCTTTTTTTCCTCCTCCAGCCGCTCCACCCTTTCGACGAATTGGGTCAGCTCCTTGGCCGCGACACCTGTTCCGGCGACATTTATCGTCATCTGAGACAATCCCTTGTTTGGATCGAGCCCCGCAATCGCTCCGCCGCCGCTGGCCGTCAAGGTTCGAGGCGAAATTATCCACGCAATCCTGCCCGCGATCCCGCGCCATCGGGTCGAGTGCTAGTCTTACCGCGCAAACATGCCGCAGCATTGGTTCAAATCGAAAAAACCAAGTTTTCCACGCCAACGTTAAAGACATTTCGTGCCGCGGCAATGTGACGCCCCCAGCGCCTCCAAGCCGCTTCTGACCAAAACGGCAAGCTTGCGCGGCCAGCGCGATTAAAGAATAGATTGCGGGGACATGAAATCGGCGCTAGCGCCGAAAGTTTTGGCACGAGCTTACGCCGATTGGTATCGGCGAGTGAGCAAGAAGGAGCAAACGCCTTGATTTCCATTACGTTCCCGGACGGCGCTTGCCGCGCGTACAAGCCCGGCGTCAGCGGCTTCGATATCGCCAAAAGCATTTCGCCTTCTCTCGCCAAGCGCGCCGTCGCCATGACCCTCAATGGCGCCTTGCACGACCTCGCCGATCCCTTGACGGATGACGTGAGAATCGAGTTTGTCGCCCGCGACGACGCACGAGCGCTCGAACTCATCCGTCACGACGCCGCGCATGTCCTCGCCGAAGCGGTGCAGACACTCTTTCCCGGCACGCAAGTCACGATCGGGCCGGTGATCGAGAACGGCTTTTATTACGATTTTTATCGCGCCGAGCCTTTTACGCCGGAGGATTTTCCCGCGATCGAAAAAAAGATGGCCGAGATCATTGCTCGCGACAAGCCTTTCACAAAGGAGATTTGGACGCGCGAGGAGGCAGCAGCCTGGTTTTCGGCGCATGGCGAGGTTTTTAAGGTCGAGCTCGTCGAAACGATTCCCGAAGGCGAGACGTTGAAGATTTATAAGCAGGGCGATTGGCTCGATCTCTGCCGCGGCCCGCATATGACCTCGACGGGGAAGATCGGCAACGCCTTCAAGTTGATGAAAGTCGCGGGCGCCTATTGGCGCGGCGATTCGACAAAGCCCATGCTCCAGCGGATTTATGCGACGGCCTTCGCCAAGACCGAGGAGCTCGCGGCCTACTTGCGGCAGCTCGAAGAAGCCGAACGGCGGGATCATCGCCGTCTGGCGCGGGAAATGGATTTGTTTCATTTTCAGGAAGAAGGGCCCGGCACGGTTTTCTGGCACCCGAAAGGCTGGACCTTGTTCCAGACGCTGATTTGCTACATGCGGCGGCGGCAGAGCGAACTCGGTTATATCGAGGTCAATACGCCGCAAGTGCTCGACCGCGCGCTTTGGGAGACGTCCGGCCATTGGCAGACGTTTCGCGAAAACATGTTCATCACAAAGACCGAGGACGATCGCGTCTTCGCCCTAAAACCGATGAACTGTCCAGGGCACGTGCAGATTTTTAAGAACGGCCTCAAATCCTATCGCGACTTGCCGCTAAAAATCGCCGAATTCGGCGTCGTCCACCGCTACGAGCCTTCCGGTGCGATTTTCGGCCTCATGCGGGTGCGCGCCTTCACCCAGGACGACGCCCATATTTTTTGCGCCGAGGATCAGATCATGGAGGAGAGCCTGAAGGTCAACGACCTCATCCTTTCCATCTACCGGGATTTCGGGTTCGAGGACATCCTCATCAAATTGTCGACGCGGCCGGAAAAGCGGGTCGGCTCCGACGCGGCCTGGGACCGGGCAGAGACGGCCTTGTCGGCTGTCCTCGAGACGCTCGAAGGGCGCGGCGCCAAGACCACCGTCAATCCGGGCGAAGGCGCATTTTATGGCCCAAAGCTCGAATACACACTTCGCGACGCAATCGGGCGCGAATGGCAGTGCGGCACGACGCAAGTCGATTTCAATCTGCCTGGCCGCTTCGGCGCCTTCTTTATCGGGCCGGATAGCGAGAAGAAGACGCCCGTGATGATTCATCGCGCCGTGTTTGGCTCGCTTGAACGCTTCACCGGTATCCTCATCGAGCATTTTGCCGGACATCTGCCGTTGTGGCTGTCGCCCTTGCAAATCGTCGTCGCGACAATCACGCAGGAGGCCGACGATTACGCAAACGAAGTGTTGGCGGCGGCGCGAAAACTCGGGCTTCGTGCCGAGGGCGATCTCCGCAACGAGAAAATCGCCTATAAGGTGCGCGAGCAATCGCTCGCCAAGGTACCGGTGCTCTTGGTCGCGGGCAAGAAGGAGGCGGCGGCGCGCAGCGTCTCGATCCGGCGGCTCGGTTCGCATGAGCAGACCGAAATGGCCCTGGACGCGGCCTTAAGGCAGCTCGCGGAGGAGGCGACGCCGCCGGATGTGAGGCGGGCGGAGTTGTCCACCTTGAAAGCTCGGATTCTCACTGCGAATACGAGCTAGCCCAGCCTCGAAGCTCTCGGGTTTGACAAGCGCCGATCGGCTTCATGCGAGCGAACGCTGTGGCATAATTGTGACGCCCTTGGAATCTTAAGCCGGGCGCCTCGAAGGTTTGCGTAAACGGTATTACCGTGGCGTGTTGTGCATTTTCGACGGAGTTTCGCCGGCGCGCGGGAGCGCTTTGACTGGCGCCAAGAGGTCCAGCCCGATGACGACATGGGCCACCGTGCAAACGGCTTGCGGCGCGAGTCTCTCGCGAGAAGGCTGTCCACGGGCGAGCAGGCAAGAGCCAGCCTCGCGCGATTGCCGCGGGATCTGTTGCCGATATACCGCGACTGTCAAATTTCGTGCGTGCCTCCGGCCTGCGCCTTCTTCTTCTGGCATTCCTTTGCCGGAAAAATGCGCCGCACATGTTTCATTTGGCGATGTTTTCAGAGGCAATTTTGTCGATGGACGCCGAAGTGGCGCGGCTGGGAGGCAGGCACCAATGGCCTGCGCACGTGGGACGAGGTGATGTGGACGAAACTTTCGAGGGTTGGCGCTTTAGCATGGGCGGCGGTGTTTTTTGGCCCCGTCACCGGCGGGAATGCGCCGGCACTCGCAGGATCCGACAGAAGCACCAATACATATGCGGGCGACTACGCGTTAGGGTCGCTTCCAACCGGCACATTCGGTGTCCTTCAGTACCTCAGGTACGCACGCGCCGATAGCTTCATCGATACAACGGGACGGTCCCTGCCAAATTCGCGCGCGAACATATTCGCGGAAATTACCCGGCTAGCTTATCTGACTTCGCTCTGGGGGCATCCCTTTGTCGTGGGAGGGGATTTGGTGTTTGCCACACTGACGGACGTAAATATTCCGGGCACGAATAATCGTGTCGCCGGGGGACGTCTTTCTCCCGATTTGAATTTCACTTATTTCATCACCGCCGATCAAAATGAACAGCGCTGGCTCGGTGTTACCAATTTTTTCTTTCTTCCGCTAGGCCGTAGCTTCGATAGACAAGCAACAGTCAATGTTGCGACGGCGCGTCAATTCACGGACGCACTTCAGGTCGGATATACCGAAGGCCTCGGAAAAATCTCACCGGCCATGAACGGCGTCTTTTTTGATCTGATTGCCCATGCATCATTCCATACCAATGGCAACAGTCCGCTCATGGTAGTCAATCCGGCAAGCGCTAAAATCCCCGGCATACTCACATACGGCAATTTAACCCAACCCCCGACTTATAATGTCCGAGCGTTTCTGCGCTACGCACCTGCGCCATTCCAATTCGTCGCCATCGGCATAGAGAGATCGTGGGGAGGAAAGCAGACTGCCATAAATGGTACATTTGAGGCAACAGGTCTACCGATCACGCAGCCGCTGGCCGACTTGCCCTTAACCAAGGATGAATTCCTGAGGGGCCATTTCCAATTTCAGGTTCCAATTACGCATGACTTTGGAATCGCCGCCAACATCTACCGCAATTTCCGCACCGTGGGCGGATTAAGGGAAAGTATCGGCGTCGAAATTCGCATGGTCAAAATATTCTTTCCGCCGGGACCTGCCAAATAGAGGATAAATCAAGGGGCTCCAGCTCACATTTCGGCGTTGTTCGGATAATTCGCGGCCTTCGCCTGATCAGCGGCAATCGCTCGGCCACCCGCAGAAAGTCGAGGGCGGCTTTGCCCCTGAGGAAAAAGCAGGCCCCGCGATGCTCGCGATTTCGCCGGCGAGGCCGGCCCGCTGGCGCATATCTACGCGTCTTTTAGCTTCCTGGTCTCGCGCAAACAAACGAGCTTTCGAAGCCGCCCTTCTTAGTCCGGCAAGGGCTCCCGGCCAACCTTCGCGACGGAAATGAGCGGGAAGTTCACCTTCGGCCCACCGCACGCGCGCCAGCCAAAATCCCAGCGGAGTTCGGTTTGAAGGCGCTCGCAATCCCAAAAGCCTCCGGTTACCATCGGGCATGAACGAATCGCTTTCCGGCGCCCGCGCGTTTCTCGGGGTCGAGAATTCCATGCTTGGGCGGCCTTGGCGCGGCCGGCTCGACGCCCTGGGCGAGGCGCGGGCGCTCGCCATCGCGCAAGCTCATGGAACCGGCGATCTCTTGTCGCGCGTTCTCGCCGGGCGCGGCGTCACACCGGCCAACGCGCAAGAGTATCTCGATCCGACGCTGCTAAAGCTTCTGCCCTACCCCTACTGCCTTAAAGCGTGGGAGGCCGCGGCAAGACGAATCGCCGGAGCGATCGAGCGCGGCGAAACGGTTGCGGTTTTTGGCGACTATGATGTCGATGGCGCCGCCGCCTCGGCGCTGCTTTATGATTATTTCCAGGCTTGCGGCACGCCCTGCCTGATCCATATTCCCGACCGTATTTTCGAAGGCTACGGCCCGAACGTCGAGGCAATCAGGAACCTCGCGCGCGACGGCGCGAAGCTTTTGGTCGCGGCGGATTGCGGGACGATGAGCCACGCCCCGCTCGGTGAGGCAGCAAGGCTCGGCCTCGATCCGATCGTGCTCGATCATCATCAAGCGCCGGAGGTTTTGCCAGACGCGATCGTCGTCAATCCGAACCGGCAGGACGATGTTTCTGGACTTGGCTATCTTTGCGCCGCTGGCGTCGTCTTCCTGACGCTCGTCGCGGTGCAGCGCGCTCTCCGCGAGGGGGGCTTTTTTTCGGCCTCGCGGCCGATGCCCGACCTTCTCGCCGGGCTCGATCTGGTCGCGCTTGCGACCGTGACCGACATCGCGCCTTTGACCGGGCTCAACCGCGCGTTCGTCGCCAAGGGGCTCGCCTTGATGCGCGCGCGGGGACGCCCCGGGCTTCGCGTATTGGCCGACATTGCGGGGATTGCCGAGCCGCTAACGCCCTATCACCTTGGTTTTCTGATCGGTCCGCGGATCAACGCCGGCGGACGGATCGGCAATGCCGCGCTTGGCGCCAGGCTGTTGAGCCTGACCGATCCGGTGGAAGCGCGGGGCATCGCGGAAACACTCGACCGGCTCAATCGCGAGCGCCAGGAGTTGGAGCGCGTCACGCTCGAAGGAGCTGCGGCGCAGGCGCTAGATCGCCTCGATAGGGAAAGTTCCGCCGTGATCGTCACCGCGGGCGACGGCTGGCATCCTGGAATAGCCGGGCTTGTCGCCTCGCGCCTCAAGGAAAAATTCCGGCGGCCGGCATTTGCGATCGCTTTCGATGCGAACGGGATGGGCACTGGATCCGGCCGCTCGATCGCGGGCGTCGATCTTGGCCGCGCGGTGCGCGCGGCGGCGGAAGCCGGGATTCTCGTCAAAGGGGGAGGCCACGCGATGGCGGCGGGGATTGCTCTCGGGCGGGAGCGCCTGCGCGACTTTGCGTTTTTCCTCGAAGAAAACCTCGCCGCGCGAGTAGCGGCCGCTCGCGCAGGGGAAACGCTGTTGATCGACGCGGCGTTGACCGCGGCGGCGGTCAATCCCGGTTTGATGGCCGGGCTCACGCGCGGCGGCCCCTATGGCGCGGGCAATCCCGAACCGGTTTTCGCCTTGCCCGCGCACCGCGTCATCGAGGTCGCCAACTTTGGCAACGGCCATGTGCGGTTGCGGGCGGTGGGGGGCGATGGCGCCAAAATCGACGGCATCGCGTTCCGCGCGGCGTCCGATCCCATTGGGCGGTCGCTTCACGCGGCGCGTGGCGGCCTCGTTCATCTTGCTGGAACGTTGACGAACGGCGGCTGCGGGGCCAAGGACCGGGTGCAATTGAGACTGCTCGATATGGCTCTCGCGAACGGGCCGGGCGAGCCGCTTCGCCAGCCGTAAACTGTAGCGAGCACGTAAACTTGCCAGCGCCGGCGGCCGCCGTTAATGTCCCCGCGGCCGGTGGAAAGGCCATGACCCGCCGCCAAAATTTCCGCGCCCATCGTCTAGCGGTCTAGGACGTCGCCCTTTCACGGCGAAAACAGGGGTTCGATTCCCCTTGGGCGCGCCATTTGCGTACAAAACTGCGAACACCTGGGTGTTTGGTCTGGTCGGCGAGGATAGCCTGTTCGAGGCTCGCCTTCGAGCCGTGGATACGGATGACTTTGTCGTCGACCACTATGGCTTCGACAATCGAGCGCAGATAGGCTTTGCGGAAGGTGGTTTCGCCTTCGGTGATCCCCTCACGCATGAAAACGCTGAATCTTTCGATCTGATCGGGTTCGAGTGTGATTCGGTGAGCGGATTGGACTTTGATGCGCTCCAGCGCGGCCTTGGCGCGTTCGCGCTCGGATTTGAGCGCGGCGAGGCGGTCACCGAGCAGATCATCGAGATCGGTGACCCCGTCCTCCACCATTTTGTAAAGGCGGCGGAGCCTGTCTTCGGCCAGGAGGATTTCGGCCTGTAGCGCGTGGGCCCGTTCATGGACCTCTGCGTCGCTGGACGCGCGTTTTTCGGCAAGCGAGGTCAGTAGCTTCGCCAAACGCCTTGGTCCAAGCAGCCGTTCGGCGAGATGGCTCGTGACCAGCGGGTCGAGCTTGGCCATGGCAATCGAGCGGCCCTTGCAGCCGGTCTTGCCGGCACGGGCGGCCGTGGAACAGCTATAATAGCGATGCACCTTACCACTTTTCGACGTCCCGGTGCGTAGAGTCATCGCCCCGCCGCAAGACGCGCAAAGCGCCAGACCTGTCAGCAGAATTGGCCCCGCCACGACGCGCGGCGGCAGGACGCGGGGATTGCGAGCGGCCAGACTCGTCTGGACCTTGTCGAAGGTTTTTTGCTCCAGGATCGCCGGGACCGCGATCTCGATGACTTCGTTTTCGGCTTTGGCCCGGCCGGACTTGGCCTCATGCTGGTTGAAGCGCCAGCGGCCGGCAAAAACGGGATTGGTCAGTATTTTGTGGACCGAGGCGACGCCGAACCGCGCGCCAAGGCGCGTCCTGAACCCGCGGCTGTTAAGCGCCTTGGTCACTTCCTTGATTCCCATCGGCCCCTTGCCTGCGTCGCCTTCGAGATACAGGCGGAAGATCAGCCGCACCGACTCGGCCTCGACGGGATCGACGACGAACCTTTTCTTGGTTCGATGCCCGCGCTTCTCGACCTCCGACAGCGCATAGCCGAGCGGCAGACGCGAGCCTTTATAAAAGCCCTGGCGGGCGTTCTCCTTCATCGCACTGCCATGGATGACCATAGGCCGGAATTTCAGCGGATGATCGAACGCGCCCGCAACGACGATCGACCGATCGACATGATCGTCGTCCATTCCTTCTCGCGCTTCTTTCGCGACGCCTTCGGCTTAGAGATGTATGTGCGTAAGCTCGCCAAGCACGGCGTGCGGCTCGTCTCGATCATCCAGGAGCTTGGCGACGACCCGGCGCAGGTGATGATGCGACAGGTCATAGCCCTGTTAGCAGTGGGCGCGCCATTTGGTGAGCCCGGAGGATCTGCGCAAACGTACGAAACGTCTGCGGAAATTGCACCGCGAAGCGCCCGAACGGCAGGCCGAGAAAGTGCAACCGAAGCGGCGCAGAAGGCCCCGCGCTATCGCTACAGCGTGCGCACGGACAGCGGTCCGATCGCTCTCCAGGCGTTTTGGAGCATACATATCGAAGCGACGAACTGGAGCGGCATGGAGCTTGCCGAATATGCAGCAGCGCTCGGTCTTTTGCCCCATGCGTTGCGCATATGGCGCGATCGTCTCGAAGATTCCGCGACGAAATGGATTGGCGATCCCTGCTTCATCCGAGTGCCCGGGCTCAATTAAGCTGCTAATTGCGCGCGGCGCAAATACCGTTTGCCACCACAAGCGGTGGACGGCTGGCCAAACCGGCGCCGCTTAAGCGATGGGCAGAAGCGGGCGATCGTGCAGGAGACAGAGAAGCCCGGCGTCAGCGTGGCGCAGGTTTGCCGCCGCCATGGCACCGCCAGCAGCATGGTCTTCCGCTGGCGGGTCGAGTTTGGGCTGACCGCTCGAAAGGCGCCGCAACTGGCAACGGAGGCGCTCGCTGAAGGCGCGGCGAGTGAGCCGCCGGCGCTCGCTGCTTTGCTTAATCTCGTGCAGCCGCCGGACGGCATGATGGCGATCGCACTCGATGATGGACGGCGTGTCTTTGCCCCGGCGGGCAGCCGAGGTAAAACGGCCGTAGCGCGGGCCGCTCGTTGAGCGACGGTGGTTCGGTTTGGGCTGGACAAACAATTCTGCTTCGGCGACGGGACGTCGCACTGCGCATTGAGACGGCACTGTCACGGCGGCGCTGTCATGTTGTTGAAAGAAGCACGCGAGAAACCCGAGGCTCGCATATTTTCAAACGACTGCGGCTGCCGCCCGCCCCATGTTCATCGCCGACGCGCTAAAAGCTCGGGGCGTTTTGCTCAAGTGAGGGTGGCGCACTACCTTGAACGCGTTGCAGGCTGCCGAAAAGCAAGTTTTGCAAATCGTTGGAGAGCTTTGCAAAAGTTCCAATCCTGTGATTCTGTAAGACTTTCGCAGGGATGATTCGCCGATGCCGCGGCGTTGCTTTTCTCAACCTTCGCTCGCCGACGCATTCGTGAAGGCCTATTCTCGGGGCGGGGGCTTCCTCGAAGAGATTTCAAAGACGCTCGAGTGGAGTTCTTTTGCCGTTTTATTTGCGCAAATCAATGGCGCGGTCAACGGCGCTCCCGGCTAC